>DASVGS010000090.1:0-7174 GCA_036379435.1 Ignavibacteriaceae bacterium | reverse complement strand
CTGAACACGTGTAAATGAAAACAACTCAACAAAGCCGGCCAGAGCAAGCCCTGGCCGGTGTACATTCTGATCCACAATTTTTTTCTCAAAATTATTGTTATCAGTAAGCAGAGTTAGTTTGCAAATATTCTTTGCATTTTTATAAAGAAAACCTACATCTATACTTTCTTTACGTGATATTGAATTCTTATCTATTTTGATCATCTAACTTTTGATGCCCTTTTTGATTTAATGGTTACTAATTGTTTTCTTAATTTTTCGGCAACTGAGCTGGTTGCTGTTTTGTAGTCTTCAGTCTGATCAGCTGCATTTAGTGTTTGACCAGGAATATTAAGAACAACTTCTACTTTTTTGATGCTGTTGGCATTATTTTGATAGCTAAGTATTACGTCTGCACTAATAATATCATCGTTAAATTTTTGTAATGAGGATAGTTCATCTTTTATAAACTCTTTAAGAGTATTGTGTGCTTTAAATTTTCGCGCTGTTATCTGGATATTCATATTATCCTCCGTTGATTTTAAGATTTTGGATGTGATTTTTTATATGTGGACTTAAGTCTTTCTATACTAACATGAGTATAGATTTGCGTAGTTGATAAATTTTCGTGCCCCAGTATCTCCTTTACTGCCTTTAAGTCTGCGCCATTATCAAGCATATGGGTAGCTGCGCTATGGCGAAGAATATGTGGGCTTTTCTTTTTAATGTCAGAAACTTTAGTTAAGTATTTGTTTATCATTCTATAAACTAATCTTGGGTAAAGTTTATCATTTTTTTTTGTTCTAATCAAGTAATCATTATATGAATTAACAGGACTTTTCAACAAGTAATCATTTAAAATAATCAGTGATTTCTCACCAATTGGTACAATTCTCATTTTATCACCTTTACCGGTAATACGAACCTGTGATTTTTTAAAATCTACACTTGAATATTTTAATTCACAAAGTTCACTTACACGCAAAGCACAACCGTACAAAAGTTCGAACACAACTTTAATCAGTTCAGGCCTGTCTTCAACTTCATCTGCAATTTTATAAATTTCAAGAATATTATTTGTTGAAACCACTTCGGGTAGTTTTCTATGTGATTTAGGATTGGAGACAAATGAAAATGGATTATCATTTATTAGATCATTTTGAAAAGCAAATTTAAAAGCACTTCTGATCGCAGCTAATTTTCTTGCAATTGATTTTTTATCCAGATTCTTTTCACTTAAAAACATAAGATATGACTTAATCAATCTTTCATTTATTAGTGTTAATTCTGTTTTACCTGATATCTGACAATATTGTATAAACTCTTCCAGATCAGTTTGATATGATTTTATGGTGTTATCTGAATAACGTCTAATATTTTTAATCTCAGCCAAATATTTTGTGATCAGCTCAGAAATGCTCATAAACGATTTCCGGGTAGAAATAATTTAAAATGTGTTTATATCTAAATAAGTTTGATAATAAGTGATCCGCTAAAATATTTTGTAAACCTGGGATCAAGTGGGATTCTTTTTTAAAATGTTTAATTCTGACTACAATAAAACAAATTTATTCTTATAAAGCAATTCATTTTCCAATCGTTTCATTATTTTTTTGTCAGAAGATTTCTGATCATCATATCCCAGCAAATGCAATATTCCGTGAATAACCAATCTCACAATTTCTTCTGAATATGAAACTTTAAATTTTTTTGAATTTTCAAGCGCATCATCCAATGAAATAAATATTTCTCCGTCTATTTCTTTAGAATTGTTTGAATAGTTAAATGTGATAATATCTGTAGTATAATAATGTTTCAGGTGTTTTTTATTTATTTCATAAATTTTATGGCCGGAAATAAAATTTATCTCCAGACTTGATATTGTGAAATTCAACTCTTTAGCCAAATTACTAGTTAATGAGTGGATATTTTTTTTACTGATCTTAAAAAGCGAACTGTAAACTTTCAGATTTTTCAATTAAAACTCTGATTGATTTTTCATATTAATTAACGAGTCCACCGTAATTTCAGTATACTTTGAGTATCTAAGAGCCGAATTCTCAAAATCATTTATTTCTTCAGGAGTTAAATCTCTTACAATTCTTGCCGGAACTCCTGCAGCTAATTTTCCTGAAGGAACTATAAAATTTGGTCTAACAACTGCACCAGCCGCTACCATTGAATTAGATTCTATCACTGCACCATCTAAAACAATGGACCCAATCCCAACAAGACATAGATCCTCTAAAGTGCATCCATGCAATTTAACGGAATGTCCTATCGTGACTTTGTTACCAATATTAAGCGGATATTTTCCATTAGTTACATGCAGCATCGAGCAATCCTGGATATTTGTCATTGCCCCGATTTTTACATAGTGAACATCGCCGCGAATTACTGTGTTATACCAAACACTTGAGTTTTCACCTATTTTTACATCGCCAACAATCTTAACGCCTGAAGCAAGAAATACAGTAGAATCAATCTCCGGATATAAATCCATATACGGAAATAATTTTAATTCTTTATCAATATCCTTTAATCTTGATATCTTGGAGGCATCCATCCGTTTTTCTTCCAATGTCTTAATTCTAAAGTAATACTACCTATAAGCACCTGCATCTTTGCAACAATAGGCACAGCAAACTGATCATTAGAAAACCAACCTTCAAAGTAACCTGTAAGACCAAATATTCCTCTGAATTCAGTCTCACCATCTAAACGAACACAATCTATATCATAATCCACTGCATCAATATCCATGTCTTCATTATCTTTGTAAAAATTGATATATGTTTTTTCATACTTTTCATTTATAAAAACCGGAACGTTTACTTTCTTTTGTTGTCCTGTTCTCATTCGTGCAAAATAAAATAAGGAAAGTCCATCCTGATAATCACGATTATAGAGAACTGTTGAGTCCTTCCATATCTCATTAGTTCTTTCTCTTCCTTTAATGATGTGGATATTACCCTTTTCCCGATTGAAAAAATATTGTGTATATGTGGTATCTTCGGCAAGTATTGTCCCTTTAAAGTAATGTGATATTTGTTTTGTATCAAATTTAGTTTCATAGATCTGATGAAGATTTACAAATGGTATGCCCTCGTAGGAATTGATGTAAGCAATCGCACTAAAAATTGTGTCTTTACCTTCAACCTGTTGTTTGATTACTTTAAGTTTTATTTCTCCAATTTCAAAAGCAAGATATTTTACAACGTAAGTAATCTCTTCTCCAACATCAATAATTTTTTGCTGTGAATTTAAAGTTTTTTGTCCGAAAGACGGTAAAAGACCATAAATCAAAAAAAACATTGATACAATAACTATTGATACAAAATAATTTTTCACTTTAACTTTGCTAAATCTTTAGCTTCATCAAACAGTGTAATAGCTTTGTTTAATTGATCATCAGTTGATAATAAAACGGAATACCAACCTTCATTCTTCCAATAGTTTCGTGCTATCTGAGCTTTTAATCTTGCTTCAATGTAATCTTTATCTTTCTGATATTCTTCTTCGTTAAACACAACTTCTTTTGATGAAGCAAATTGAATAAAATTTTTGATCATATCAGGAGTGATCTTAAAATCACGTTTGAACTTGGAGAGATCATCACTATACATTTGTTTCAGCTGATCATTATTTTTATCAAGGTAAGATAAAATAAAAGTGTAGAAAATATTTTTTCTCAATAAGTTCTGGGTATAAGGCGTTACCAACCCTGATTTTACAATATAATCCGGAGTAATTCCACCTCCACCATACACAATTCTTCCGTCTGCAGTTTTATATTCAGGTTTTACAGAATCCTGCTCAGCAGTATGATTAATATTATCACCTTCAGTTTCGTTTTCATTATCAACATTTGAATAGTAGTCTTCTTTATTTTTTTTGTTCTTGTAATCACGCTGAATAAGTCGACCGCTTGGAGTAAAGTACTGTGAAATTGTTAACCTCAATGCTGAATTATCCGGCAAATCAAATTGTCTTTGTACAAGGCCTTTACCAAAAGATGTTTCGCCAACAATTAATCCGCGGTCCCAATCCTGTATTGCTCCAGACACAATTTCACTTGCAGAAGCACTGCCACGATTTATCAGAACTATTAAAGGAATATTTTCATATGGAGAAGGTTCTGAAGCATAATAAACTTCGTCAAACTCTTTTCTTCTTCCTTCAGTATAAACGATCTTCTTTTTACCGCTGATAAACAGATCACTGATTTTAACAGCCTGATTTAAATATCCACCGGGGTTACTGCGAAGATCAAGGATTAGTTGAGTCATTCCATTTTTATTCAAATCCTTTAGGGCATCCATTAATTCATCATAAGTAGTTTCTGAAAATCTTGAAACACTTACATAACCTGTGTTCTCATCAATCATAAAATGTGTATCAACAGAATAAAGAGGAATTTTATCGCGAACAATGTTATACTCAATTAATTTTGGCTCACCAACTCGGCTAATAGATACTTTAACTTCTGAACCTGCTTTACCCCTTAATTTTTTCCTGACTTCATCGTTAGTAATTCCGATAACAGGAGTATCATCAATTTTTACAATTCGATCACCCGATAAAATTCCAAGTGCTTCACTTGGTCCTCCTGTAATTGCAGACACAACAGTTAGAGTGTCGTTTACAATTTGAAATTCAATTCCTATTCCTTCAAAATCACCACGAAAAGATTCTTCAACCTGGGTAAATTGCTCCGGTGAGATATAGACAGAGTGCGGATCAAGTTCATTAAGCATTCCATTTATAGCTGATTCAACCAATTTTTGGGTATCAACTTCCTCTACATAATATTTTTCTGTAAAAGTAAGCACATCGTTAAACTTTCTGATACTATCTCGCAAATTATCTTCAGAAAATACTTTATCTAAAAACACGCCAAGTACAATTCCGATAATTGCAGTGAATAGTAAGTAAGGAAATTTTACAGATTTAAATGACATCAGATTACTCCATTAACAAAATTTTTTAACCATAAATAATCAATATTATTTATTCTCATAAGTCAATAAATAACACCATATCAGCTTTTAACTTCGGGTTTCATTTGTGGAAAGAAAACAACATCACGAATAGATGGCTGGTTTGTTAACAGCATTACAATTCTATCGATTCCAACACCAAGACCAGCTGTTGGCGGCATACCAAACTCTAAAGCTCTTATAAAATCTTCATCAATCTGATGAGCTTCATCGTCTCCGGCTTCACGCATTTTAACCTGTTCTTCAAATCTATTTCTTTGATCTATAGGATCATTCAATTCAGAGAAAGCATTACAGATTTCACGACCCATCACATATCCCTCAAATCTTTCCACAACACCAGGCTTTGTTCGGTGTTTTTTTGCTAATGGGGATAATTCCAGGGGATAATCAATTATGAATGTTGGCTGAATTAATTCTGGTTCTACAGTAACACTAAACAATTCATCAATAAATTTTGCTCTTGAGTGAATATCATTTATCTCAATTCCAAATTTTTTAGAAGTTGATGTTAAATCATCCATTGTACAAGTTAAAACATTCAATCCGGTTTTGCTTTCAATAGCTTCAATCATGGAAACTCTTTTCCATGGTGCTTTAAAGTTTATTTGAATATCATCAACAGTAAAAGTTGTAGTATTAAATACTGAGTTACAGACATGTTCAAACATATTTTCAACGTACTGCATCATCCAATTGTAATCTTTGTAAGCAACATATAATTCCATCATTGTAAATTCAGGATTATGTGATCGATCCATTCCTTCATTTCTAAAATCTTTTGAAATTTCATAAACACCATTAAATCCGCCAACAATTAATCGTTTAAGGTATAGTTCATCTGCAATTCTCAAATATAATTCTGTGTCCAGAGCATTATGATGAGTTACGAACGGACGTGCAGCTGCACCACCGTAAAGTGGCTGTAAAATTGGAGTTTCAACTTCAAGATATCCGCTTGAATCCAAAAAATTTCTGATAGCAGAAATAATTTTACTCCTTTTTACAAATACATTTTTTATATCCGGATTTACAATTAAATCAACGTATCGTCTTCTGTAACGTAATTCTTTATCAGCAAACTGATCAAAAATTACTTTATTACCCTGCTCATCTGTTACTTCTTTAGCAATTGGAAGTGGTTGTAGTGATTTACTAAGTAATTTTAACTCACGAGTGTGTACAGATATCTCTCCCGTTTTTGTGATAAATACAAATCCTTCAACACCAACAATATCACCTATGTCCATAAGTTTAAATGCATCGTATTGTTCACCAATTTCATCCTTTTTTAAATAGACTTGTATTCTGCCAATATGGTCTTGTATGTGTGCAAAAGATGCTTTTCCCATACGTCTGATTGCCATTATCCTTCCGGCAATCCTTACATTCATCTCGGCACCTTCTTTAAATTCTGTTTTTATTTTTTGCGAATCTGAATTTACATCATATGAATAAGCAAAAGTTTCAATACCTTTTTTATTTAATTCATCTAGTTCTTCGTATCGTCTTTTAATTAAATCGTTTAATGAAGGCTGAACAATATTTTCCAAAATTACTTTCTCCTGAAATTAGTTAATCGTAAACAGACAAGATCCTGAATATTTTCTGCAAGTTTTACCGGAACACTAAAATTATTTGCAATCATTGAAAATGCAATTGGCTCGTTATCCGCAGTTAGCGCGTAACCCGATAAACTTCTTACATAACTTATAAAACCTGTTTTTGCTCTAACAACATTTTCTGCTGAAGTATTTTTCATTCTTTTACCTAACGTACCATCAACTCCGGCAATGGGCAATGAATTATAAAAATCTGTAAAAACTTTTTTGTTTGAGTACATATATTTTAAAAGTTCAACTACTTGTCTTGGAGTTACCATGTTAAGATGTGATAGACCGCTGCCATCCACCATAATTATGTTTTCCGGATTTAATCCGATATCTGCAAATTGTTCTTTAATTGCTGTAACTCCATTTGCAACAGAACCAAAGCCTATTTTTTCCAATCCAATAGTTTTTAATAATTGTTCAGCAAAAAAGTTTTGACTTCCTTTATTAATTACTTTTATAATTTCACTTAATTTTTCAGAATAATTAGTAAATAATAATTCAAGATCTTTATAATTTATCACTCTTTCATAATCATCTATATCAATAGCGTAACCATTAACTCTTATCCCCCTTTTTTCAAGT
>DASVGS010000089.1:0-6610 GCA_036379435.1 Ignavibacteriaceae bacterium | reverse complement strand
GCTTGAAAAAGGAAAGGAAGACAACATTACTATTATGGAATTTTGTAAAGATTCTTTAATAAGATTATATGGGGAAGATTGGTACAATAAACTTATGAACTATTCAGGTAGATAATATGCTTTCACTCAGCCAAAGACTATCGCAGCAGCAAAAACTTTCACCGCAGCAAATTCAATATCAAAAACTGCTTCAGTTAAATACTCTTGCATTGGAACAAAGAATTAAAACTGAATTAGAATTGAATCCCGTCCTTGAAGAAGAAATGGAAATGACATTAGATCAGGATGATAAGGAAAGGGACGCTGATTCTGAAACTGAAAAGGATGATGAATTTTCTGATAAAGATAATGATGAATTTGATATTGAGGATTATTCCAATGATGATGATTTTGATCATGAAAAAATTAATCGTAGCGCCGATGAAGAAATTTATCAGCCGTTGGCACCTCAAAGAGAATCACTTAGTGAGCATTTAACAGAGCAGTTAAGACTTTTACACCTCGAAGAAAATCTTTTTATACTTGGCGAAGAAATAATCGGCAATCTTGATGAAGATGGATATCTTAAACGCGATCTTGCTGAGATATTAAACGAACTTGATATGTTTGAGCACATCAAAATTGAACCGGAGGCAGCAGAAGTTCTTTTAAAACGAATGCAAAAGTTTGATCCAATTGGAATTGCATGCAGAAATTTGCAGGAGTGTCTAATAGTTCAATTAAATGAAAGCAAAGCTGATCCATATATAAAGTTTTTAGCAATAAAAATGCTTGAAGATCATTATGATGAGTTTACTAAAAGAAGATTTGACCTGATTAAACATCGGATGAATTTTACCGATGAAAGTTTAAAGGATACTGTTGCTCTCATCCAAAGTATGAACCCCAAACCCGGGGAAGGAAATATTTCTTCAATGGAAAGTAACCAGGTTACACCGGATTTTCTGGTTGAAAAAGTTGATGAGAACTGGATAATTACTTTAAATGATAAAAGCATGCCTTCGGTTACAATTAGCAAACATTATCTTGAAATGATTGAATCGAACAAAAGAGGTAAAAAAACTCCAAGGGAAAAAGAAACATATAAATTCTTAAGAGAAAAGTTTGAATCTGCAAAATGGTTTATTGCCTGTATACAACAGCGCCGTGAAACACTTATGAAGATTATGCGTGCAATTTTAGAAAGACAATATGAATTTTTTGAAAAAGGTCCAAAGCTTTTAAAGCCAATGATCTACAAAGATATTGCCGAAGAAATTCAAATGGACATCTCTACCATAAGTCGCGTGGTAAATGGCAAGTACGTTCAAAGTCCGATGGGAATACATGAACTTAAATATTTTTTTAGCGAAGGATTATCCACGGATTCAGGCGAAGAAGTTTCCAACAAACACATACGCGAACGCCTTAAAGAAATAATTGAGGCAGAAGATAAAAAAGCCCCGCATAGTGATGATAAACTTGCGGAACTGCTTAATGCTGAGGGAATTCATATCGCAAGAAGAACTGTTGCAAAGTATCGTGAACAATTAAAACTTCCGGTTGCACGATTGCGTAAACAAATGATGTAAATGAATTACTTTTTTGAAGTCTTAACTCTGATCATTTTATTTTCCCTTTACGGTTTTATCCATTCGGTCCTTGCTTCAGAAAGAGTTAAAATATTTTTCAAAAAAGTTTTTGGAAAAGTAATAGCTTTTTATCGTCTGCTGTATAATATTTTTTCTTTTATTGGGTTATACATCATTTGGGATTTATCACCGCATCCATCATTACAAATTTATAAACTACCCAATCCATATAACTATCTGGTTTTAATTCCACAGATTCTGGCAATTGCAGGGATAATCTGGTGCTTCAAATATATTTCCTTCAAAGATTTTTTAGGATTAAATCAAATCGATCGGTATCTAAAAAATGAATATACAAATGATGAACTGGATGAAAATTATACTTTGCGGATTGAAGGTCCGTATAAATACAGCCGCCATCCGATTTATTTTTTCTCAATTATGTTTTTATTATTCAGACCCGAAATGAATTTGTTTTATCTCACAGTATTCACTTCATTTACGGCATATTTTTACATCGGTTCATACTATGAGGAAAAGAAAATGATTAGATTGTTTGGTGATGAATACAGAAATTACCAGAAAAAGATTCCAAGAATTTTTCCAATTAAACTAAAAAATTCAATTAATAATTAACCTGATTGATTAAGTTATTTTATAAACAAAAATTGATTTTGTAACGAAAGAAATAATTATGAAACAAAAATTAAGATCAACTACCATACTTGGTATTTTACATAACGGGGTTGCCGCTCTCGGAGGCGATGGACAGGTTTCACTTGGCAATACTGTTATGAAACATAATGCAATGAAGATAAGAAAAATTGCAAATGGAAAAGTGCTATGCGGCTTTGCTGGAGCTTCTGCAGATGCATTTACACTTATGGAAAGATTTGAAGATAAACTTGAGCAATATCGTGGTAATGTCAATCGTGCTGCTGTTGAACTTGCTAAAGATTGGCGTACAGATAAATACCTCAGGAAGTTAGAAGCCATGCTTGCAGTTATATCTAAAGACACCGCACTTGTAATCTCAGGTACAGGTGATGTAATTGAACCTGATGATCAGATTGTGGCGATAGGTTCCGGAGGTATGTATGCTCTGGCTGCTGCACAAATGTTAAAGAAACACAGTAAACTTTCTGCAAAAGAAATAGTACACGAGGCGCTTAGAACCGCGGCAGATATTTGCATTTATACTAACGATAAAATTAATGTAGAGGTTATAGAATAAATTATGGAACATAAGAATTTTGACATGAAAATTTTCACACCCACTCAGATAGTTAAAGAACTGGATAAGTATATTATAGGACAAACCGAAGCTAAAAGGGCAGTTGCAATTGCACTTCGTAACAGATGGAGACGCCAGCAGGTAAAAGATATTTTGCGTGAAGAAATTATGCCCAATAATATTATCCTGATTGGTCCTACCGGCGTTGGCAAAACGGAAATTGCACGAAGACTAGCAAAACTTTCTCAGGCTCCGTTCGTAAAAGTTGAAGCATCAAAGTTTACTGAAGTAGGTTATGTTGGAAGAGATGTTGAATCTATGGTTCGTGATTTGATTGAGGTGGGCGTTAATCTTGTAAAATCTGAAAAAGCTGTTGAAGTACAGGCAAAAGCTGAAGAGATGGCTGATGAAAGAGTTCTTGATTTATTAATTCCGCCGGTTAAAAAAACTCAAACTGCATCGATTGTTAAAGATGGTGAAGAGCAGCCTGCAAATGGAGAAGAGACAGAGGCATATCAAAACCAAAAAACCCGTGAGTGGATGCGTTTAAAACTTAAAAAAGGTGAAATGGATGAAAAGATGATTGAATTTGATTCACAAGCTCAATCTTCAATTGGTATGCAGGTACTTGGGCCTTTTGGTATGGATGATATGGGCATTAACATCCAGGAAATTATGGGCAGTATTATGCCTAAAAAAAGAAAGAAGAGAAAAACTACTGTTAAAGAAGCGAGACAAATTCTTGCGCAGGAAGAAATGCAGAAACTTATTGATATGGAAGCAGTGCAAAAAGAAGCTATTGAACGCGTTGAAAATTCCGGAATGATTTTTATCGATGAAATTGATAAAGTTGCCGGCGGCGGAAAGGGACAAGGCCCCGATGTCAGCCGCGAAGGTGTTCAGCGGGATCTTCTTCCGATTGTTGAAGGAACTAATGTTAATACAAAATATGGTGTTGTAAAAACAGATCACATTTTATTTATAGCTTCAGGTGCATTTCATGTTTCTAAACCTTCTGATTTGATTCCGGAACTGCAGGGAAGATTTCCAATCCGTGTTGAACTTAACAGCTTATCGGAAGAAGATTTTGTTCAGATACTGACAACTCCGCAAAATGCATTGTTAAAACAATACAACGCTTTGTTGGAAACTGAAGGTGTTAAACTTGATTTTAGTAAGGATGGGATTAAAGAAATTGCACGAATTGCTACTGAAGTGAATGAACAAGTTGAAAACATCGGTGCAAGAAGATTGCATACAATCCTAACAACCTTGCTTGATGAGATTTTATTTGATGTGCCGGATAAAATTCCATCAGATAAAGTAAAAATTGATGCAAAATTTGTAAAAGGGAAGTTGGAAAAAATTGTTAAGGATAGAGATTTAAGTAAATATATTTTGTAGGATAATTTTACCCCTCCATTAATGGAGGGGTATTTAAAAATTGTATTAAATTATTTTTTACCTTTTAGCTTTCCGTTGTTCTTATCCCAATGCCTGCTTTTAACTTTACCAATACCGCTTATTGATTTACTCTTTAATCTATGAAACTCTTTTGATCCGGGTTTAATTCCAAGTTCCTGTGCAACTGCACCCCATCCTTTTTTATCTTTGTAAAGTACAATTACATCTCCAACCTTTTTATTGGTTACACTTGAAACCGCACATGCATAATAAAGGTCGGCGGGGCGGACATTATTATCATAAACATATTTATCAACATCCCGCGTGCTTATTCCAAACTTTAAGGATAAATCTTTTCTGAAAAAATTATATTCAGATTGAGCATACGCATTAACTTCGTTAAGATATTGATCAACATCTGCATCGCCAGTATTAAAAGAGACTTTTAAATTCTGCGCAAACGCAAACGAAGATAAAAATAGGAATGACAAAATAATATTTCGCATGATATCTCCTTAATATTTATTAAAATTGATCATCCATAAAATTAAAAGTTGAAAATTTAATTAGTTATTCTGAATACGGACAATGTCTGCATCCGCTGCCGCAGCAATAACCACGTTTTAATAAAAACTCGGCCGTTAATACAGCAAAGCCGGTATCCGGATCAATATAAATATCATTTCTGTTATCAATAGCTTCTTTGTGTAATTTAATTATCTCATCATATTTGGGATAATTTTTATTTAATCTTGAAATTTTATAAAGATTTTCTTTGGATTTTAAATCGGACATATACTAAATAATTTCCTTCAGTGTTTTTTCAAATATAAAAAAGAGTTTTAATTCTTTATAACAAACCGTGTATAAATTCTAATTGCCATTCATCAATAAAAATTAAAATCAGAGTAAATAATTTAATGTTTGAATATTCTTAGAGTATTTTTGAACAGATAAAATTTTTAATTATTAAACATGTTCGAATTTATAGTGTATAGTTAAACAAAATGAGTTATACAATCAACTATACAATAAGCTCCGTGGCGGCTAAAATATTTATCAGGTTAAAGGAAATTTTAAGGTACAGTATTTGAGAACAAATAAAGTCATTTTTTTAGAAGAAATTTTACAGGAGCCTTTATGAATTACTTCAAATTACTTTTCATCATATCATTTATGGCAGTCTCAACCTCAATTATAGCACAGGAAGATTCCACAAAAACCAAAGATGATTGGAACTGGCATTGGAACTGGGACGATATGGATGGTTGGGAAGATTGGTCGGTTGATTTTGGATTTCAAAAATCAAGACCAGCTATTTCATTTCAGTACGGATTGGCAAACCTTTCAAGAAAGGATATACAATCACAATTTGTAGATCCAAATCTTGTGGAGTTTAAACTTGGTTACATCAAAGAGAAAAAAGCGTGGGAAACTGATTATATCATAAAACATAATTATCAGTTTTTATATCTAAGCAATGAATCAAATAAACTTGCTGGAAAGGAACGAGAATCAGGTACTGAAATTGAATCTGATATGTGGAGATTTGGTTTTGGCAAATTAAGCGGATACGGATATAAGCTCAGTGAAAATGCTGCAATCATTCCTTATTACTCTTCTACTATGAACTGGTCTAATATTGATTTTAAGTATCCAAACATCCTTACTATTGACCCGATTGTTCTTTTTGCTTACGATAAAGATCGTGAAGTTTTAGATCTGTATGATGAATCATTTAGATTTGGCACAAGCAGCGAAGGCGGTGTTAGAATAAAATTAATTGATAACCTTATGTTGGATGCCGGATATGAGAGATCAATTGTATTTCAAAGACATCTTTTTTGGAAGTGGGCAGGAAGTGCTGTTATAGAAATTGCAGCTCAGGGATTATTAGATGGATTTATCAGTAATGTTTTCGAATCAACTCCAGCAGCAGGACCGGTAGTTAATTTTTTATTAAAGAACGCACTGGCATATGGACTATATGAACTAAGACAGAAAAAAATGAACTGGCCATTTGATAGCGAAGCACCAATTTCTTATGATCAATTTAAGTTTGGTGTAACATTTGTCTTTTAGTACCATTTAAAATTACAAACCCAATTACCATAAGTAATTGGGTTTGAATAATAATTGATTTAATCTTTTTACTTTATAAGTATCATCTTTTTTGATTGAACAAATGAACCTGATTCAAGTTTGTAAATGTACATACCACTGTTTAATTCGCTTGCATCAAAATTTACCAAATGTGTGCCTGATTCTTTAACCTCATTTAATATTGTACAAACTTCCTGTCCAAGCGGATTGTAAAGAGAAAGTTTTACATTACCTGTTTCGGGAATGCTGAAACGTATTGAGGTTTTAGGATTGAACGGATTAGGATAATTCTGAGTTA
>DASVGS010000088.1:0-2943 GCA_036379435.1 Ignavibacteriaceae bacterium | reverse complement strand
TTATGCCTGAATAAAACATGATCGCCTTCGTAATGTGTAATATCATCATCGATAATCCTGTTTTCATCTATCATTTTTTTATGTAATGGTGTTCCGTATATAGGAATTGAGATTGACGGCAGGATAACATTTACACCAACTTCCTCCAACTTTTGCGGAAGTGTTTCATAGTATTCCGGTGTATCTTCATCAAGTGCAAACATAAAGCCTGTAAAAGTTAAAATACCTTTTTTGTTAAGTTTGTAAAAAAACTCTTTGTATTCCCCAACCTTGTTTTGCTTTTTCTCAACATCACGTAAGCTTTCTTCATTCAAGGATTCCATTCCAAGAAAGGACATTCTGCAATTAGCTTTGCCAAGCAGTTCCACATATTCATCATCACGCAAACATTCTATGCTGTACTGAGCGCCAATTGCCCAGAACTTTAACTTTGCAATTTCTCTTAACAGATTTTTTGCGTTAGTTAAATTTCCACCAAGATTATTATCCAATATCATCGCCGTTTTTCTTTTTATAAATGACAATCCTTTTGTGTTTGTTAAATCTCTAATAACATCTTCAACAGGGCGGGTTCTGTATGGTGATCTGTTTATGTTTAACTGGCAGTAAGTGCATGGATGCGGGCATCCGCGTGAGGTTTCCGTAACAATCGGTGTAAAAAATTTAGTTTCAACAAGATCGTATCTTGGAGCGGGAATGTTTTCCAAATCGGGTGCTAAGCCTGCATCGTATCGTTTTTTAAGTATGCCGGCTAATAAATCATTTACCATTTGTGGCCATACTTTGTGTGCTTCGCCAATGCAGATAGAATCAAAATGTGGTTCTACTTCATCCGGAAATGTGGATGCAAATTTTCCTCCGCCTATTACTACTTTACCCATTGCCCTGAATTTTGCAGCAACTTCAAACGCATGCGGCGCTAAATAATCCATAAAACTTATTGCGATAAAATCAGCATCAGTGTTATAATCAATTGGCCTAACCATTTCGTGAAGAACTTCAACATGAATTTCGGGTGGAGTTAACGCTGCAAGTAAGATACCAGGCAAAGGCGGAGCCGGATTTTTTGCATAGTATGGTTTTTCATCAAGCAGGTTTTGAAACATTACTATTATTAAAAGTTTCGGTTTTGATTTATTTAAATTTTCCATTTTTTATTTTCCTCTTTCTCGTACATCATTTACATTGCTTTTAAGATAGATGGTTCGGTTCTCTTAAGTTCATATTCGCCCCATATTTCTTCGACAACCTCAACAAGCTTATTTATATCTTCTTTTGTATGATTTGCAGTTATGCTGATCCGGAATCTTTGCTGCGAAACAGGCACAGCAGGATATTCAATTGAGTTTATAAAAATTCCTCTTTGATGAAATTTGTATCCTGCATCTCTAATGTTCATTTCAGTAGGAACACGCAATGGAATTATTGGTGTTCCGCTTGCAGTATTAAATCCAATTTTATTTAATAAACCAGCAGCATATCTGATATTACTGTGTAGTGAGTTTAAAATTGTAGGATCATTTTCAAGTAAATCTAAACCTGCAAGAACGGAAGCGATTGTAACTGGAGAAATAGAAGCTGAAAACATGTAAGATCTTGCAAAGTATCTTAGATAATCTATAATTGGTTTTGCAGCAGTAACAAATCCACCGGTAACAGCAAAAGATTTGCTAAACGTACCCATAGTAATATCAATTTCACTGTCCAATCCAAAATACTCTCCAGATCCACCTCCATATTTCCCAATCGTTCCTGTTCCGTGCGCATCATCAACCAAAAGAATTGCATCGTAATCTTTGCAAACGGTAACAATCTCATCAAGAGGTGCAACATCTCCATCCATTGAATAAACACCCTCTACTCCCACATAAATATTTTTTGGATTCAATTTTCTGGCATCTTCCAATCTTGCTTTTAAATTTTCTACATTATTATGAAGAAAATGTATACCGCGCGCGTTGCACATTTTCATTCCATCATAAAACGATGCATGACTGTATTGATCATAAACGACATAATCATCGGGTCCCACTAATGCGGAAACTAATCCGACATTTGCACCATATCCACTTGAAAATATTAAAGCATCCTCAGCACCTTTTAAAGATGCTAACCTTTCTTCCAACTCTTTGTGGATTTTAGTATATCCGTTTAGCAAAGGCGGACCGCCAATTCCAATTCCATATTTATCAATAATTTTTTTTACATAATCTTTTATGTAAGGATTGTTTGCAAAACCTAAATAATTGTTTGATCCAAACATCAGCATCCTTCTTGTTATGCCAAGATATTCATCAAAAACTTCAACTTCTCTATCAGAAGGACTTGATATACAACGCAAGTGCAGCATTTGTTTATTGCTTGAAAGATTATACAGAAAATCTCCAAAGAGGTTTACCCGATCCTCTAGTGGTATTCTTCTGCCTTTTAACAGGATATCTCTTAAATCAAAATTTTCACCACCATTATATTCTTGTTTTGATAACATTTTATTTTCTCGCTTTCGTGTGTGGATTTATTAACCTGAATTCCGGAAGTAAACTAAATTGATTTTAAGAAGAATGTGTCAGTAAGATTTAATAGAATTGTCAAAAATTTGTCATGCAATATTTCTTAAAATTTGAAATATCAGTTATTGCATGAAGTAACGATAAACTTATATACTAACTCACAAAACCGATAGATCGTTTCTTAAGTAAGAGATAACTATTTATTTAACTTTTTATTCTTAACTCTGCATCTATTTCCATTAGCTTTTCTAAATACTTTTGCGGATTAAATTCTTTTTCAAAAGCAATGTTTCTGATTTTTTTGGAATCAATTATTTGTGGTTTACCATAAATGTTCATTTTGATTTCTGATTCATCTGTAACATCCGCAAGATATACCGGATTAAGATTAGATTGCCTGGTCTCGCTTAAAAAATCTTTTACTTTTTCATGA
>DASVGS010000087.1:0-5808 GCA_036379435.1 Ignavibacteriaceae bacterium | reverse complement strand
CAAATTGATTTTGACGGAACTGTTTCTTATTCAAATATAATTTCCGTTGATGTTGATTTTACTCCTAAAGAATACACATTGTATCAAAATTATCCGAATCCATTTAACCCATCTACGACTATTAAATTTGCTCTGCCTTTTGATAGTAATGTAAGAATTACTATATACAATATGCTTGGCGAACAAGTTGAAGTTATATTCGATCAGGTTAAAGAGGTTGGTTATCATAATGTTTCATGGAATGCAAGCAGCCTTGCTTCCGGTGTTTATATTTATACTATTGACGCAAAATCTGTTGATGGATTGAAAACATTCAATTCAGTTAAGAAGATGATGTTAGTTAAGTAATAAATATTCACTTTATTAAAGCCGCTCAATTGGGCGGCTTTTTTTTTCTTGTTTTTTTTGATTCTTATTGTTACACTTACTGTAACAATTATAAAAATTATGTCAGCATCAACTAAACTATCAACTTCAGTAAAAGCATTGTGTTATCTTGCAGAAAATGGCAAACCCAGGAGCAGTACTGATATAGCAAATGAAATTGGGATTAACGCATCTAAACTTAGAAAACTTTTATCAATGCTTGGTAAATCCGGAATCGTAAAAAGTGATTGCGGAATGCTCGGTGGATTTTCGCTTGCCAAAAAGCCCGATGAAATACATTTGCAAGAAATTTATTGCGCAATCGAGGATCGTAAAGCTTTCTATCTTAATGTGAACAATGATAAATTGAAAAGTAACAGCTCATCAAAAAAAGTAAATTATTTTTTTCTTGATTTGTTTTCTGAAATTCAGGTAGAAATTGAAAAGAAAATGGCCGATATAACATTACAATCAATAATAGATAATATTAATTAACAGATATAAGGAGTTGCAAAATGGATTTTTTAAAAAACCTGGGAATCAAAGAAAAAAATTTTGGTTCCTCAACTGGTACTAAATGGAATGAAACAACAGATCAAGGTGAATTAAAAATTTATTCACCGGCAACAGGGGAATTAATTGCTTCAGTTTATCAGGCTTCTGAAAGTGATCTTGATAAGATGATGCGAACTTCGGAGGAAGCTTTTTTATACTGGAGAAAAGTTCCGGCTCCCAAAAGAGGAGAAATAGTTAGACAGATAGGTGAGAAATTACGTAAACATAAAAAAGATCTTGGTTCATTGGTTTCATTTGAAATGGGCAAATCATTACAGGAGGGTATGGGTGAAGTACAGGAGATGATAGATATCTGTGATTTTGCTGTGGGACAATCAAGACAACTTTATGGATTTACAATGCAATCAGAAAGACCAAACCACAGAATGTATGATCAATATCATCCGTTAGGAATTGTGTGTACTATTTCAGCGTTTAATTTTCCTGTCGCTGTATGGGCTTGGAATTCTATGTTAGCCGCAGTTTGTGGTGATGTAAATGTGTGGAAACCTTCTTCAAAAGTTCCGTTATCAGCAATTGCATGTCAAAACATTCTTAAAGAAGTCCTTGTTGAAAATAATTTACCAGAAGGCATTTTTAATTTAATAGTAGGTAAGGGTTCTACCATTGGAGAAAAGATTTTAAACGATAAACGAATTCCTCTTATATCTGTTACAGGATCAACCAGCGTTGGAAGACACGCAGGTGAAGTAATTGCTAAACGATTTGGCAGGGCAATACTAGAACTTGGTGGTAATAATGCGATTATTATGACACCGGATGTGGATCTTAAAATGGCAATGCCGGCTGTAGTATTTGGAGCTGTAGGAACTGCTGGTCAGCGCTGCACAACAACCAGAAGATTAATTGTGCACGAATCTATTTATGATAAAGTAAAAGATTCATTGGTAAAAGCGTACGGCGGATTAAAGATTGGAAATCCACTGGACGAAAAAAATCATGTTGGACCGCTAATCGATAAGGGAGCGGTTAAAGATTTTACCAATGCACTAAAACAAGTGGTTGAAGAGGGTGGAAAAATTATTTATGGCGGTGATGTTCTTGAAGGTGAAGCATATAAATCAGGTTCTTACGTCGTTCCGGCGATTGTTGAAGCTGAAAACCACTATAAGATAGTTCAGGAAGAGACATTTGCTCCGATTTTATATCTTATTAAATATTCCGGTGATGTTAAAAATGCAATCGAGTTGCAAAATGGTGTTGTCCAAGGTTTATCATCATCTATATTTACTAACAATATGAGAGAAGCGGAGTTATTCCTATCTGCAGAAGGTTCAGATTGTGGAATTGCAAATGTAAATATTGGAACATCTGGTGCTGAAATCGGTGGTGCATTTGGTGGAGAAAAAGAAACAGGCGGTGGAAGAGAATCTGGTTCTGATGCCTGGAAAACTTATATGAGAAGACAAACAAATACTATTAATTATGGTACGGCGCTTCCATTGGCACAGGGTATCAAATTTGAGATATAGTAGTTAATAAAAACTGTGTAAAAAAAGGGAAGTAGTATTGTAAAATTTTACTTCCCTTTTAATTTATCATCTATTTATAAAGTAGAAAAAATTACCTGCATATTTTTCATACCTTATTTTCAACTCTTTTTTGCGGATTATAAAGAAAATCTGACCTAAATTTTTTATCAACGACAATTTTGGTAAACTTATTTTTAAAAGCCAATGATGGCCTGACATTTGATTTAATGTAACTAAAAAACTTATAATGAATTTAGATATAACAAAAATAACATCTTGCGGATCTGATTGGGAAACTAATCGATATACATTTCTGCAATCAATAAAAAGCTGGGAGAATGATATAAGAAGAAATAAATTATATCCTGCAATTGATGCAGTATTGCAACTCCAAAATAAATTCAGTGCAATACTCTCAGAGAATATTGAATCGAAGTATTGGCTTGAACGAGAGGTTAAAGGAGCTTTCATTGATGATAAACTGGTTATACTTGAAAAGGCGCATCAAATTAGTTTTCAACTTGATAGACTAATAGATTTTGTAAAATGGGGATTAACTGAAAATTATAAGTTATTAAATGAAGCAGAAATAATTAAACAATTTGTTTATGAAAACATTCAGATAATTCCATGCTGTAAAACTGATAAGTATAGAGGCAAGGGCTATATTTTAGTACCGGACAACAAGATAAGGGTATATAAAATATATCTTTATGAACTTTCAATAAACTGGTCTGTTGATGAACCGGTTGAATATCTTGATCTCGATTTATTACGCTCAATACCGTTTGAACTTTTGAACGAATCCCCAAAAACATTGGTAAATAAATTTGTAGAGCACACCAAAAATTTATACGATCCAATGATATATCTATGTGAAACTGAATTAGATTTTCCATTTAATGAAACCATAATGCCGGTACTCAAAGCAAAATTATTGGATTCTGTTAATGGATTAACACCTCATATTTAACCTACACTTAACAGTATAAAGTCTGATATAATTCTTGCAGTTTCATCAAGAATAAAATCCTTTTTATCCGTCTTTGTCACGGGGATTTCACCCTCTATAATATCTGCATCATTTTGATTTTGAGAATTTGAATCCCGGTCTAATTTTCTCTGCTCTTCTTTTTGTTTTTCCTGTCTTCTCACATCCTCATTTAATGAGATTGAAGTTTTCTTTTTGTTCTCATTATATATTTTAATATCCTCAATCAGATCTTTAAACTCTTTGTTATCAGAGATTCTTTTTAAGTGTAGCTTGTTCAAGTCCGGTACAAACTTTTTAAGATCAGAAAATTTTTTAAAATCCGCAGATTTTATTTCATCCCAAGGTAGTGCACTTGGCTCAGAACTTTCGCCAAAATCTTTAGGATCAATCATTGTAGGATATGAGATATCCGGAACAACGCCAAGATTTTGAGTACTGCCTCCATTTACACGATAATATTTTGCGATTGTTAATTTTACTTGTCCCAAATTCAAATTTTTCTGGGATGATAATCTGTTCAGATCAATAAGATTTTGTACTGTACCTTTACCGTAAGTTTGTTCACCAATAATAAGTCCACGTCCGTAATCCTGAATTGCACCTGCAAATATTTCAGATGCTGAGGCACTGAATCTATTAACTAAAACTGCTAATGGGCCATCATAAAAAATTGATGGATCAGGGTCATTTGCTACTTCGATATTGCCATCTGAATTTTTTACCTGAACAATTGGACCATCTTTAATAAACAAACCGGACAACTCAATTGCTTCCTGAAGAGAACCTCCTCCGTCATCACGCAAATCTATTATTACTCCGTCTACATTTTCAGTTTTAAGTGAATCCAAAATTCTTCTTACATCCTTTGTAGTACTTTTATAATTTCCATCACCATTTCTCTGTCCTTCAAAATCATTATAGAATTTTGGAATATCAATTACGCCTATTCTAAATGGTTTATCTTCATTGATAATTTCAAGGACACTTCCTTTAGCAGCCTGGTCTTCTAATTTTACTTTATCACGTATCAGTGAAATCTCAATTGGCTTAGAATTTAAGTCACTACCTGCTTTAATGATCTGAAGCCTTACAATTGTACCTTTTGCTCCACGAATTAATTTTACAGCATCAGTAATTCTCCATCCAATAATATCCTCAAATTCTCCATCCTGGCCCTGCGCAACTGCAATTATTCTATCGTCTGCTTTTAATAGTCCACTTTTATCGGCAGGTCCTCCGGGAATTATTTCAGCCACTTTTGTATAATCATCATCAGTTTGCAAACGTGCACCTATTCCTTCTAATGATAGGCTCATATCAATTTTAAAATTATCTGAAGTTTCAGGAGAAAAATAATTTGTATGAGGATCTATAGCCTCTGTAAATGAATTCATAGCAAGTTGAAATACATCCTCAGAGTTATATTGATTTAAAAACTGTGCATAATTTTTGTATCTCTTCTTAAGAGTTTTTTGAATGAATTCCCAATCTTTACCATTAAGTTTATAAGTTAGAGCATCATTCTTTAATCTCTTTCTCCACAGTTCATTCAGGTCAGTCTGATTAGTTGCCCATTCAGCTTTATCTCTTTCATAATCATAATTTTCATCAGTTGAATAATCAAATTCATTATCAAGGATATTATCAACATAGGTCATTCTTTCGTTTAATCTTTTTAGATAAACATTAAATACATCAAAATAAAACTGAACATCACCGCTAAGCAGCTTATCGTCTAACTTATCTTTCTGTTTATTAAATAATTCAATATCAGATTTTAGAAAATAATTTTTACCATGATCAAGCGCATCAATATATCTTTTAAAAATTACTTCGGATAGCGAATCATTAATATCAAATTGTTTGAAATGGTATCTTGATAATATTGATGTGATTAGTTGATCTTCTATTTTATATTTATTATCCGGTGTTAATTGAGTTAAAGTATCTACGCCAGATTTGAGGTAATCTTTTTTGAAAGTGTTACCGGAAAACAGTCTTCCTGAGAAAAATACAAGAAAAACGAAAATGAGAGTCTGAATTTTTAGACTATGTTTTTTGATCATTTTTAACTTCCGTAATGATGATATTGTTTAACATTAGAAATAAGAAGAAATATTTGTTTTCTAAATATAAATTTACATTTATAGTTTCAAGCTATTAAGACTCGTATAAATAAAATGTGTTCCCAAACAATTACTTTGCAAAACGGATAGAAATAGCTGATTTTTTTTATAAATTTTAATTGTAAATTATTAAAAACATTTAAAGAAAAACATGGTAAAATCCAGAGACATATTGCGTAGAAAATCACAGATATCAGATCCATTAAGTGCATCTGTTGAGGATATATTTGCTGAGATTGAAGATAATATTGATAAGAAAAATGAAATTGAGGTT
>DASVGS010000086.1:0-4279 GCA_036379435.1 Ignavibacteriaceae bacterium | reverse complement strand
AGACATAAAGAGAAAGTTCGCAATATTATATATATAACTTTGTCCAATTCCGATGCTGTTGATGATATTGCTCAGGAAGTATTTATTACTGTTTACAGACATCTGAAAAATTTTAGATTCGAATCTCAATATACAACATGGCTTTACCGGATTACAATTAACAAGTGCAAGGATTATTTGAGGAAGAAAAATATCAGGAGTATTTTCTTACCCTTAAAGGAGGAAGAACCGGTATTTGGATCTGTAAATGAAGACACAGATATAAAAGAGATCGTTCGCAATGCAATTGCAACTTTACCTGATAAATTAAGGATTCCATTAGTGCTTAAGGATCTTGAGGGTTTTAGTTATCAGGAAATTGCAGACACAATGGAATGTGAAATTGGAACTGTAAAATCACGAATATTCAGAGCCAGAGAAACACTAAAAAAAATATTAAAACCTCTTGAAAAAGAGTTGATGTTATGAAAAAATTAAATTCTGATATCGAATTACTTTCTGCTTATTTAGATGGCGAGTTATCTCCGGCAGAAAAAAAGTACATTGAAGATAAAATCAAATCTTCATTGGAATTACAAAAAGAGTTAAGTGATCTGAAAAGGCTTAAAGAATTAACTGCTTCTTCAACAGATAAAATAGCTGAATCACCTTTTTTTGAAACCAGACTTTTTGCTAACCTGAACACACAAAAGGTATCTAAATTCAATATTAAAAAATGGATCCCCATTTCATCATTAACCTTAGTTACCATTGCTCTTATGGTAATATTAAAGTTTAATCCTAATCTTATTGATGATATAGTCAAACAACAGAAATCTAACCTTGAGGGATTTTATAAGGAAAATTTAAAACCATTATTATATGCTGCTGATCTTTCAAATGAAGATATTTTTAACTTTGCTGTATATCAGGAACTTCCGCTTGATAGTACCAACAATCAAGTGCTAAGATTGGGTAATGATGTAAAGGGATCAGAATATTTTGAAATTAAAAAAGCAAGTAATGTTTCTGAACCCAATAATCTTAAGAAATTTGTGGCAGCTCTTGATTTTAATGAAGATGAAATAAAATCAATTGACTCAATTATATCTTCTTACTCGGATCAGATTTCGGGTTTGGTGCTTGTAAATGATAAAAATTCAGTTGCAATAAATCCAAAAATCTGGAGTACCAGAAAATTAATTCTTGCTGATATACTTTCATTTGCAAAAAAACATAAATCAGCTAACTTTAATAAAATTATCCCGACTGATAATATCCAGTTTGATAATCAATCTATTGCAAAATGGGTAAATAAAGCTAAAGCTGTAAAAGATAATCAATATATTTTCTGTACACCTGACTCTATCTTTAAAGAAGATTTTGTGTTTGATATGCATCAGTTCAAAAAGGATATGGAAAGTATGTCTAAGGAATTAGCACAACTTCAAACTGAAAAAAAAGTATTGCGTGGTTATCAATTTAAAGTAGATTCATCATTTGTTAGGAATAGTAAAAATTCAGACTGGACAAAACAATTTAAAGTTTTTATTGATACTAACCTGATTAAAGTAAGCGTTCAGAATGTTGCTGTTGATTTTCCTGAAATAAATTTGCCTGACTTTGACAGCATTGCCACCGTTATTCATGAAGCAACTCAGAATATACCATTTGTTAATCCGCCTTCTCCTCCGGTTACAGTTGGTAAAAAACGTAACAATTACGAGTTTAATGTAATCACTCCTAAGAAAAAGGCTAAGGTGGAAGTTAATCTGGATTCTTTAATGCAAATGAATAATCTGCAGAATGAAAAAATAAGAAGCGAGCAGAAAAAAAGAATACAAAGTGAAATTGATGCAAATCAATCGGGGGCTTATTATACCGATAGTTTGATTATACTTCAGAATAAAGAACTTAAAAAAGAAATGGACAACCTGAGAAAAGAATTACGAAAATTTAGAGAAGATTTAAAAGACCAGTCACCCAAAAATAATGATTCAATAAAAAAAGACAGTGTATCTGATGTAGAAATGATGGAGATATAATTTAATTAAAAATGATCGATTTTAAGACTAAAACACTCTAAACAACTGCCGCCAATCCACCTATATTACCGCATTTCAAACTATTATCCTTTTATAACTCTTTACTTTTAATGAAGTAAAATTTGATATATTTTAACTTCTAAAAGTAAGACAATTAAATAAAATCGGATAAATTTGAATTTAAGCAGCATTAAACTAAACGTTAATCTGATCCTTTGGATCATTGCCTCACTGGTAGGTGCTATATTTATTTATCGTTTACTTTTTTTTGATCAAAGTTCTAATCTCTTTTTAATAGTAAATGATTTTTTATCTATACTGCTTTTGATCGTTCTTACCTTTTATTTAATGAAAACACTCGGGCAAAAAAACCCGCTTCCTTCTGCGTTAGTTTTAAACATTGGAATAATCTGTGCTTTCATTTTTCTTGTGATGCTGTTTGTTGAACAATTACTGAACATGCAAATTGAAAGCTTAGGTTCCGGAGTAGTAAAGCAGGATGTATTTGAAAATCTAATTTTTACTTTTTATGGATTAATGTTTTTAGGCATTGCAAGTTACTGGTTTGCAAGTTTTAAAGAGTTATATTTTTATAAGCAGTATCGCAGAAAAAACAGTTACTTTATTGCAATGAGTGTGTTTATCCTGCTGGCTGCAGTTTCAAACCTCTTATTTCAGGGTAATGAATTTAGTTTTATCTACAATACTTTCTTTATTATTTCCATTATACTGATATCATTTAATTCAATAAAAATTTCATGGATTGCCTTCATTTCCAAAAAGGAAAAAATCTCTTTACTCATTCTTTCTGTTGTAATATCTGCACTGTTTATTTTAAATCTTATAAATAGTGGTAAAGATGATTTTAACGGAAAAATTTTGATGAATTTTTCACCGGCCGTTTATCAATTTTTCAATCTTATTCTTCTTTACGGCGGAATTTATTTTGTGATACTTTTTTTTACAACTCTGTTTCACATTCCAACTGCCGAGGCCTATGATAGAAAGGCTAATGAAGTTTCATCACTGCAGTTTTTTAGCAAACTAATTACGCAGGTTTTGGATATTGAAGAGCTTGCTGAAACAATTACAGAGATTGCAACTAAAGTTAGCAGTGCAGATGCTGCATGGATTGTAATTAAGCAAAATAATGATATAAAAATTATTGCTAATAGAAATATCGCTTTGATTGATGCAAATCTTATTAATAAGTTTTTACTGGAAAGCGGTATTTGCGAACAAATTACTGAAACAAAAATTTGCAGCCTCCAAAAATTTGCAAATAAATCTGAGTTATCAGAAAAATTTGGAAGCCTGGCAATTTCTCCGCTTAAAAGTTTTAACGAAATTAAGGGATATTTAATTGCTGCCAGAAAAAATGAATTAATCTTTTATGAAGAAGATAAAACTGCAATTAATACTTTTTCTGATTATGCATCAGTAGCAATTGAAAATTCATTACTGCTGGAACAATCGATAGAAAAGGAGCGGCTTGAAAAGGAATTAGATGTTGCACGGGAAATTCAGAAAAAAATATTACCGGCAAAAGATCCACAGTTTGATAATCTTTTAGTTACCTCAACGTTTATACCCGCTTTTGAAACCGGAGGCGATTATTATGATTTTTTTGAAATCTCAAAGAATAAATTAGGTTTTATAATTGCTGATGTTTCAGGAAAGGGAATATCAGCAGCATTTATTATGGCAGAGGTGAAGGGAATTTTTAGTTCGCTTTCCCGTATAATTGAAAATCCAAAAGATATTTTAATAAAAGCGAATGAAATTTTACAGCAGACTTTATCAAAAAAAAGTTTTGTAAGTGCATTGTATGGAATAATAGATTTTGAAAAAGATATTGTGCGGTTTGCCCGTGCCGGTCACTGTCCTGCTCTTTTAATAAGAGATAAATCAATTGAAACATTTAAACCTTCAGGTATAGGATTAGGATTAACAGACAGTAATTTATTCAGCACTCACCTTGAAGAAATAATAATCGATCTTAAAGAATCAGACACTTTAGTTTTTTATACTGATGGAATTACGGAAGCTAAAAACAAAGAGCAGGAAGATTTTGGTGAGCAACGATTCTCGGATATATTAATTCAATATTCTGGTGAGTCTATTCATCAAATGGCAAATGAAGTTATAAAAGATGTTACGTTATTTTCAAGAAACCACTCTCAGTATGATGATATAACTTTAGTTATTTTAAAGTGGACTAAAAAAAATAATTTAGATGGAGTTAAAGAATGGCA
>DASVGS010000085.1:0-6973 GCA_036379435.1 Ignavibacteriaceae bacterium | reverse complement strand
TCAAAACCGAAATTACTTTATTCCTCTTCAATTCTACGAGCGCCCATATATCTTTTGTTATAATAATCATAATCGAGCGAAGAAACCGTGACCCCGATTTTTGATGAAGCGTGAGCAAATAAATGGTCGCCAATATAAATACCAACGTGGCCCGGTTTTACCCTTCTCCTGGTATTAAAGAAAACCAGATCTCCAAATTTTAGATCCTCCCGATTTTCAATCACTTCACCCTGCTGGAATTGCTCTCGAGCAGAACGATTTAAATCAATTAGCCAGGAGTTTTTATAAACACTTTGTGTAAAAGCGCTACAGTCAATTCCGTTTAATGAATTTCCACCATATTTATATGGTGTGTTTAAATATTTTATTATTTCCATCAACATCAATTCTCGTTTTGTTGATACCAGAGCTCCATTGTCTGAATCAGCGGATCTTTTCTCAAGATTCTTCATTATCTGAGTCAAATCAATCTTAGATTCTTCTTCCGGCAGGTCACTCGGGTCTTGAAGTTCGGATAATTCATCATCATCATAACTAATTGTAGTATCCTTGTTAACAGAATTATCTTGTGGTTTATATCTAAGATTAGCAGTAGTGGTTGATTTATCTTCAGGTTTGTCATCATACCTTAAAGTACTATTTGTACCTGAACATCCCGCAATGATTAAAATACTGAATAAGATTATTGAATTAATTAATAGTGTTTTAATGATGGTCATCAATTATCCAAGATATGATTTTAAAATATTGCTTCTGGAATTGTGTCTTAATCTTCTGATAGCTTTTTCTTTAATCTGCCTAACCCGTTCTCGTGTTAAATTAAATTTATCTCCTATTTCCTCAAGTGTAAGCGGGTTTTCACCATCTAATCCAAAATATAATTTAATAACTTCAGCTTCCCTTTCCGGTAATATTGCCAAAACACTTTTAACCTCTGTTTTAAGTGATTCAGAAATTAACTCATCATCCGGTGAAGGGAGTTCATCGCTTTGAATCACATCCAGTAAACTGTTCTCTTCACCTGAAGCAAATGGAGCATCAACAGAGACCTGTTTTCCGGAATTTAGCATCGCACTTGAAATCTCCTCAACATCCATTTCAAGTGCCTGAGCAATTTCTTCAGCACTTGGTTCTCTCTCAAATTCCTGCTTTAAATTACTGTAAGCTTTTCCAATTTTATTTAATGCACCAACCCGGTTAAGTGGAAGCCGCACTATTCTGGATTGTTCTGCCAAAGCCTGTAAAATTGACTGCCTAATCCACCATACAGCATAAGAAATAAATTTAAATCCCCTGGTCTCATCAAATCGTCGAGCTGCTTTTATCAATCCCAAGTTTCCCTCGTTTATTAAATCTCCCAATGACAATCCTTGATTTTGGTATTGTTTGGCTACACTAACCACAAAGCGAAGATTAGCTTTTGTAAGCATTTCCATCGCAGAATGATCACCTTTTTTCATACGTATTGCAAGTTCAATTTCCTGCTCAGGTGTAAGTAATTCAACTTTACCAATTTCCTGAAGGTACTTATCTAATGATTGATTTTCCCTATTAGTGAATTGTTTTACAATTCTCATGATATACGAATAATAAGGTTTAATGATTTAAAATAAACGAACTCTTATTAAATCGACACTAATTACATAAAAGTTAAAAAAGTAAGTTTAATTAAAAATAGAGATGAAAAATTTTAAAATAAAGTACTAACTAAACCCCGCCAGTATTTTAGGTTAAAAAGCTAATTTGTCAGGACTAATAATTGGTACTTTTAAACCTTTATACTTTTTGATATTAAATGTCACAATAGATAGTCTATTCTTTTCGGCTAAAATATAAAACAAAACATCGCGGATATTTTTAATTTTGCTGTTTAAATCTAAAACTGACAAACTGTAACGGGCAGGTAATCCCAAAACTTTTAAAGCATATAGTAAATCCCTCACCTTTTCTTTTTCAAGATCGGATTTAGCAAGCATACACAACTCTGTTGCGTTTAAAACTGATGTAAAACAAATTCCTTTTTGCATTAAGTTTAAAAGATAAGATTGATTGATCGGATCCGGAGCAGTTAGATAGTTAATAAGTATGTCTGTTTCTATCAGATATTTTGGAGTTTTGTTAATGTCCATCTGATGTTTTTTTGCCAAAATTTGTTTCAGCAAGGGCTCCTGCAGCTTTAATAAATTTAATTATAACTTCTGTTGGCAAATCCTGAATCTCTTTAATGCGATTAATTAATTCTTTATTCAACTCTGATTTAATATCTGATTTTAGAATGTCTTTTTTAGAATTATTCATTCAAAAAACTTTTACCTTTTAATTCATTTTTTAGATTATAAAAATCAGCGGCTGTTTTTCCAACATCTGCAAATGTATTTCTAATCCCCAAATCAGAAACACTTTTATTTTTGCCAAAATACAAAACTGGAACATATTCTCTGCTATGATCTGTGCTTGGTGTGGTCGGATCGTTTCCGTGATCGGCTGTAATAATAATTCTATCCGTTGGGTGAAGTAAATCAATGAATTCAGGTAAAAAATTATCAAAAGATTTTAGTGCTTCTGCAAATCCTAATGGATCATTTCTATGGCCATAGTAAACATCAAAATCAACAAGGTTAGTAAAAATAAAACTGTTAGAATATTTTGCAGCAACTTGTAGCAGTTTATCGAAGCCTTCTCGATTGGATTTGGTTTTATATTGAAAGTCAATTCCCTGATAATTAAAAAGATCGTTTATTTTTCCGATGGCTATAGTAGTAATATTATTTTTTTGCAGTAAGTCTAAAATTGTTTCAGAAGGAGGATTTAATGAATAGTCTTTCCTGTCCGCAGTTCTTGAAAAATTACCGCTATTGCCTGTAAAAGGTCTTGCGATAACACGACCAACTTTTAAAGGATCAACTAAAACCTGGTTCCTTGTTTTATCACAAATATCATAAAGTTTTTCAAGCGGAATAATTTTATTATGAGCAGCAATTTGAAATACAGAGTCCGCTGAAGTATAAATAATTGGAAAACCTGTCTCTAAATGTTCATCGCCTAATTCTTTAATAATCTCAGTGCCGGAAGCAGCTTTATTACCAAGAAATCCCTTGCAGCCTGTAATTTTCAAAAATTTATCAGTTATTTCTATTGGAAAACCTTGAGGAAAGTAATCGAAATCGGTATCTACAAAAAGTCCGCTCAACTCCCAATGTCCGGTTGTGCTATCCTTTCCCTTAGAAAGCTCATTCATCTTTCCATAAGATGCAATAGGATTTTTTGTTTGAGAAATGCCTTTAATAGATGTGAGATTACCAATACCAAAATTTTTTAGATTAGGAAGATTTAAACCACCAATAGCATCGGCAATATTTTGTAATGTATTACTGCCACTATCTCCGTAAAACGAAGCATCAGGAAGTTCTCCAACTCCAACACCATCGAGTACAATTACAAAAAAATTATTCATTTGGAATAAAATAAATATGAAAATTAGATCAATTAATATTTCTTACAGCGTTTCCGCCTTTTTCAACCGCTTTTTGTAACGCAAGTTCTGCATTATTAAAAACTTCATCCGAATCTAATTTACCATGTGTGGACGCTACTCCAATAGATATTGTGTAGGTATTTTGCTTTGAAACTATTGCGATTGGTTTTCGGGCAATTTTAACTCGTAATTTTTCAGCCCAGATAAATACATTCTTTGCATCTGTATTAAAGAAATAGACAGCGAACAATCTTTCATCCACCCTACCAAAAATATTCAGCGGAGTCATCTCTTTAGCTACTGCTTCTGCAACCACTTTTAATACTTTTGGCAACGGGTCACCATCAAACAAGGATTCCTGCTCAAGAAAATCATCGATCTTAATTAAAGCCAACGCACCCGGTACATTTAATGAATGAGCTTTATAAAGATCTGAGCTTAGTCTTTCTTTAAATGTTTCCAGATTTAGTGCTCTTGTTTCAAGATCCAGGGCTATTAAACTTTTAATTAATGTTTGTGATGAATGAGAATATATTATATAAGAAATGATATGAACTGAATTATTCAGGAATTTAACATCGGAATTTGTATAGATATTTTTCTTTAAACTTTCAAAGCAAAGAACACCAAAATTTTGGCTGCCATACATAAGCGGGATCGCCATAAACGATCCGTCAAAAGTCAGATCTTCACTTTTTGAAAATCTTTTATAGGAGTCTTTGGCAGTATCATCAATTTTAACCGGGATTCCAGATAATATAGCTTTACCTACCAATGTTCCGGATAAATCAATTTGTAATCCCTGTCCAATATATTTTAATGAAGTTTTATTATTAACCCTGATTGCTTCAAATTTTTGCTCTACCGGTTTGTAATAAACAAAAACAAAAGCATCCCATTCAACAAGATCACTAAGGGAATTTTGCAGCGAGGAAAGAACGCCTTCTTCCGTATCAAAATTTGTTTCGGGTCCAATAAGATTTAACAAACCTTTTAATCTTTGCTGCGATATTGAATCAGAATGTTTTTCTTCAAAGATTTGTACAATCATTGTAATCACTCTAACAAAACGGCCAAGTGAATAGATTGTTTCTATTCCAAACAGATCACCAACTTTTGCATCTATTGCTATAATTGCGATTAAGGATCCCTCATAAAATAAAGGGACACCAACAAAACTGCGTATTCCCTGGGGTTTGTCATAATATCTAATCACATCAGATTCTGCCGCCGGGGAAATATCACTCAATAATTCAGGCTCGCCTTTTTGAACTATCTTACTAAGGATATCATCTTCAATATCAAATTTTCTTTTTGCTATTTCATTAGGTGATGCGGATACAAATTTTTCAATTGTCAGTTTTTCTTTTTTCTTATTATACCAGAAAAATATCGCAGTATGCGCGGAGTATGCATCTTTAATTACGGTTAGCATTTTTTCTAATGCAAATGTAAATTGACCATCGTGCCCAATTTCAGGGGGTAAAGATTCATTTGCAATTTCTTCAAATCTTTCTTTAAGATCAGGAGGGATGAGAGTTGTTTTAGGACTTTTAAACTCCGGCGTATAGTTATCAGCCGTTATAACTTCTACTTTTGAAGTTTTTGAAACTATTTTAAAAGAATCATCGTGATCACTTACCGGGGGGATATTATATTCATCATCTACTTCATCTTTTTCATTTATAGAATATCTTCCATCGAATCGAACTGAATCCCGTAAAAAAATTATGAATGCTACATAGATAACGATAACTGCAATAGTAATAACACGGATTAAAAGATCATCTGTAATAAAAAGCAGGATTGCAAGAACCGGCACCAGAAGAAATATTAATATTCTTTTCTTTTGTCTTTTATCCATTGTTGGATTCTTACGGGTGATAATTTATTGGTTAATATAAATTTATGTTTAAAAAATTACAAACTCTGTTTAGCAAAGATATAAACTATTTAATAAAATAGTGCGGTAAGTAGTTTTTTAATTTCTTTATTTCCAGTGCCCTTAACCGATGAAAAGAAATAAAGATTTTCATTTAAGATCAATTCCGGAAAAAATTCAGTTACCCTTTTGCGGGTAATTGAATATTCTGATTGTTTCAGTTTATCAGATTTATTTAGTAACACTATGTATGGAATATCTAATGATCTAAGCATTGCATTAAGTTGAAGATCCAATTCTGTTGGTTTATGTCGGCTGTCAATCAGATGAATAGTTAAATGTATGTGTTTTGAAACTGAAAAAAAGTCATTTATCAGTTTACCCCATTTCTTTCTTTCAGCTTGACTGATTTTTGCATATCCATAGCCAGGTAAATCCACTACATAAAATTTTGAATCAATCTGGTAATAATTTATAGATCTTGTTTTACCGGGAGTTGAGCTAGTTTTTGCTAAATTTTTTCGATTAAACAGAGAATTTATAAAAGTTGATTTTCCAACATTCGATCTACCGCATAATACAACTTCCGGAAGTCTTTCTTTGGGTAAATCATCAATGCTAAAAGCAGAGGCAATAAATTTTTGAGTTTCAAACATAATAAAAAAGAGTAACCGGAAATCCGATTACTCTTCTAATAATAAATTGTATTATTCTTTATTTACTTTTTTTATTGGTTTTTTCTTCAAGTACGGTAGCTTCTTCTATACTATCGCTGCCTTTTTTATCTTCTTTATCTTTAGCCTTTAATTCGCGTTTAGCCTTATTTTCTTCAGCCTTTTTGTTAGCAACATCATTATAATCAACTAATTCTAATATTGCCATTGCAGCTGCATCACCATTTCGATTACCAAGTTTTACAACTCTTGTATAGCCGCCGGGTCTTTCACCAATTTTAGGAATGATTTCACTAAATAGTTCGTTAACCACATCTTTATCATGTATAAGTGACATAACCTGTCTACGAACATGTAAATCATTTTTCTTAGCTTTTGTGATTAATTTTTCTACAAAAGTTCTGGCTTCTTTAGCTTTTGCCTCTGTAGTTTTAATTCTTTTATGTTTTAAAAGTGAAGTAGTTAACGCATTTAGCAATGCTGATCTATGACTTGCTGTTCTGCCTAATTTTCTTCCTTTAACGCTGTGTCTCATTGAAAAACCTATCTAAATTAATGTGATTCAGAATCTTCTTTTATATATTTATCCACATCCATTCCAAAATCAAGTCCAAGCGTTTCAACAATTTCCATTAATTCTGCCAGGGACTTTCTTCCGAAATTTCTGAATTTGAGCATTTCCTGCTCATCTTTTCTAACAAGCTCTGCTAAATTTTTGATGTTAGCTGCTTTAAGACAATTGTGAGATCTGACGCTTAATTCGAGATCATCAACAGGAGTTAAGAGTATTTTTTTAATTCTTTCTGTCTCGCTGTCTTTCTGGCTAACATTTTGTTCTTCTTCCTGCTCTATATCAAAATTTATAAACAACTGAACGTGCTCTCTTAAAATCTTAGCAGCCTGAGTCAAAGCGTCATCAGGGGTAATAGAACCATCAGTAGT
>DASVGS010000084.1:0-4041 GCA_036379435.1 Ignavibacteriaceae bacterium | reverse complement strand
ATCTTTGTGAAGGATAGAAAAATCCCTGTATTGTATCTACAAGATCATATTGAGCAATAGGCCTATCGAATGAAAGAACACCAATACCATTTGTGATTGTCCTTGAGTCCTGGAAGTTAGCATCCGTTGCTCTATAAATTTTATAACCCTGAAAATCTTTTTTCTTAGTTATAAAATCTCTGTCATTTTCGGTTTTCTCACCATCCCAATAAATAACTACTTTTCCGTCTTCCTGTGTAAGTGTAATTGTAGGTTTTTTAGGCGGCTGAGGGAATTTATAACCAGAGTTATATATCTGTTGAACTATCTGTTTATTACCCACTATATCATTTAGATCTTCACCAAAAAGCAGTGCTACAGAAAATCTTTCCTTAACATCAACATTACCATTACCAGGTACTAGCGGAAAGTAACCTGATGCATAAATAAAATCACCATCCTGCGGCGTTGGTGAAACCACATCAAATCTACCGGGTGTCATTCTTCCCCATAATAAGGAGTCTATTGATAAATCCGGTGCAGCCTGATTTGAGAAGAAATTAAAACTGGTCAATCCAATTTGATCTGATTCATCAGGATCAGTTCTTCCGAAATTAGGTTCACCCTGATCAGGAATTCCATTGCCTTCTCCAAAATCAGGTCCCGGATATCCATTATCACCAGGTCCTAATCCATCAATACCCACGTCATCAAATTCTGCGGTCCAATCACCATCTTCATCAATATTATTATCTCTTCTTTCATCAATCAATAAATCACCAACACCAGCACCTGTTCTGAAATTTTTGTAACTAAGACCAGGTAACCCTTTGATAATTCTGGTTGTATAATGTATTGCCTGATTTTCATCAATCAGACCATCAAGATCATTATCAATTCCATCATAAGCTGATGGATGTGGTACTGATACACCATTTACGATTGAGCCAATGTGTCCCTCACGAAAATATTTTCCTGATTCAATAACAAATTGTACTCCCATAGAATAAACAGTATCCGGTAAAGATTGTACTGTATGAAGCGTTCTTTCATAAGTAAGCGGGTTGATAAGTACAACAACACTTCCAACATTATAAGTAACTGAATCAAAATCTGATTGCAGGAATCTTGGTGAAGAAACTTTTGAATCATCATCGTTATCAATTCCGTCAAATGGATTTCCCGGTGATTCAAGAAATGCATAACCAACGTAACCTACTTTTTGACCTTTATTTCCGATCCCATCACTATCCCAGGAATATGTAATCCATTCATCAACATCAAAATATCCAAGATCATCCTGACTATCACCATCACCTCCGGCAAGTGTTCCTACAACAGTACCAAAGTTTGCTTTGCGGTAAACTGTAGTTCCTTCATTTGTAATATCGTAAAGCCAGAATATTGCGTCCTCTGCTAAGAAGTTTGACCACTGAAATCCTCTAACTCTCATTTTAAGAGCCATACCATGTCTTGATGGGTCTCTGCTATCCGGAATAAATATCTGATCAAGTTGAGTGGTTGGATCGCTAAAATTAAATTCATCATCAGATTGGTCATCAGCATCAAACAAGCTTTCCTGGTCTGCATTAATAATTCCTCTTCCGAAATAACCAAACCATTCTGTTTTTCCGTACTGATCTTTCCAGGAACTTGCGATTGGATCATTCCAGCCTTCTATAGGCCATGAATTTGGAAGATGACTCATTGCCACAGTTTGTGCATTTGGATTAATAAAACCGGGTATAGGATTCCATCCCCAGAAATAATTTCTTGAAGGATGTCTTTCATCAGATTGACCTCTTCTGGGACCGCGTGATATTATTACAGAATGAAGCGTATCGCCAAGTGTGTTAATAAATTCCACGCCAATTAGCGGTATACAATCTCCGATATAATTTTCTCCGGAACCAAGAGGCCATTCTCCTCTGATATCAATACCCTGATTAAATCCTGCGATTTGGCCATCATTGTAGAATGAGATTCCTATTCTGTTACCGGTGTGCTTACCCATTCTAAGAAGTGTGGGGTCTCCTCTTTGAGCTAACAGCTCAATACTGAGCAATGGAAGCACAAGCATCAATAAAAATATAAGTTTTTTCTGCATTGCTATCTCTTTCAATTTTTAAAAATTATATGAAAAACCGAATTCAACTCTTCTGGGCTCTGAGAAAAATCCGGGGTTCGTATAAAGTTCATCCAAAGTATTGTAATATAATTTGGGATTTATTTTCTCTGCTTCAAGTCGTCCAAAAGTAAACAGCGGATCACCTGAATCACCATAGATATCTCTTGGGTTATCCATATCTAATAAATTGTAAACTTTTAGAAATAGTGAAAGAGTAGTATTTCCGAAAGGAATGTCTTTATATAACCGCAAATCTATATTAAGGATACTTGGTTTTGATTCACTGTTTCTAGGAAAAGCATTTTGAGTAACATTTGTGTTTTTATTTACCTGCGGAGTGTATGGCTGTCCTGTATAATAATTTCCGATCAAAGAAAAACCATAATCTCTTTCAACAGAATATGCTATGGAAACATTAAGTGTATGTTCCTGATCCCAGTTTAACGGGGCAATAAATGTTTCTGGTAAAGCTCCTCCAAGTATTGCGTTTCTTGCATCAGCGGGATTTGAGGCATTACCTTTTGTAACTGAATAAGTATAATCTATGCTAGTAGCCAATCCACCAGAAAATCTTTTTTCAAAACTTACAATAAAGCCCTTTGAAAAACCGAAATCTGAATTTGCATATCTGCTATAGCTGGATGCGCCGCCAAAAACATTAATTTCTTCACTTTGTGTTCCGGTCAAATCTCTAAAGTCTTCAAAAAATACTGTCACATCAACTGCAATATCATCACCCAACTGCTGCTGTACTCCAATTTCGCCTTTTACAGTTTTTTGTGGTTTTAAATCCGCATATCCAAATAATCCCTGGTTGCCTGAACCAACTCCAAGTTCAAACTCGGGGTTTGTGTACAGATATTCATAAGATGGTAGCTGAAAAAAGTGTCCGTAAGAAAAATGCAATACTCCTTTATCTGTAATAGGAAAAGCTAAACCTATACGCGGACTTACCTGGTATTTAACAGTTGCATCCCTGTACCAGTATTTTTCTCTGTCGGCTATCGTTTTTATAGTTTCACCCTGGGCAGGATCAAACTCTCCGTTATTATTTAAATCATTAAACTGATTAGATGGCTTTAAAGGATTTACAATATTCGGATCCGTTGGATCATTTAACACAACTCCATCCGGATCAAAAATATCAAGTCTTGCGCCTATATTAAAAATCAGATCAAACGCTTCAAATTTTGATTGCAGATAAAATGCACCTTCTTTTGGATTATGATTGTATTCGTTGTTAAGTGGAGAAGTTATTGGTGCAATGTCTACTGTAGTTACACCATTTATTGTTGCTGGGAAAAGAGTGATATCTTTAAAGTAGATATCATGTCTTTTAAATTCTCCGCCAAACTGTAAGTTAATTTCCTGACTGAATTGTGTAGTCCAGTCAAGTTTTGCAGAATAAGTTCCGGTACTTCTTTTAAATCTGCTGTAGTCAGTTCCTCCAACTTCAAAACTATACGGCGGTGTTTGAAGAGCTGTGTTGTTTACATATTTTGTTGCTAACGAATTTGGGTTCGTATAAATATCTTCAAATAAGTAATGATGATATTCTTTGAAGAAATAGGATAGATTAAGATTATAAAAAGAAGAATTGCTGATAGCATGATTTATAGAAACTATATTTGAATATCCTTTTCTAAATCTTTGAAGATTATTATCAGGAGTTAATCTTCTGGAATGATTATAATCCTGATATTCTTCTTTATCATACACATAGTTTGCATTTATTTTTAGACCGGCAAACATTCTATAAGTAAGTTTACCTTGTCCGTAAATTTTTTCATCCGGATTCATTGAAACAAATGAATTATCACCATTTTGGGTCACGTTAAAATCAGAACCTCCTGAACCTGCAATTTCAGTAGCTTTATCAGTAACAAGAAATGTTCTTCTGCCATAAAGATAACCTGTATTATAATAGTATCTCC
>DASVGS010000083.1:0-2976 GCA_036379435.1 Ignavibacteriaceae bacterium | reverse complement strand
ATAATTAATCAACCTTCGCGAGAAAGGCAGGATTAACGATGGTCCTCAAAAATTTCCACTCGTTTTATCTAAACTTTTTAATACGCGAAGTTACTTTAAAACTTTTTTATAAGGAGTAACTTCAATGTTTAACCTCAAATTTCTTTTTGCTCTGTTTATTGTTCTTACTTACACGCTCGCATCATTTGCTCAAAATAATATTGTTCATAAAACAGATTCAACCGGATATTATAAACTTACTGATGTTGTAATTACTGCAACCAAAACTCCGGCTAATACACTTGAACTCGCAAACTCAATTTCTATAATTGATTCAGCACAAATAGCAAATAGTAATGCAAATAATGTGTTTGATGTTTTAAAAAATGAAGCCGGTATAAGCTTTACAAGGCAAGGCAGCAATGGAACTTTATCCAATATTTATATCCGCGGCGCAAACTCATCACAAACATTAGTGCTTATTGATGGTGTTGAAGTTAATCTGACAAACGATCCTTCCGGAGTTTATGATTTTTCAGCTTTAACAATTGATAATATTGATAGAATAGAAATTTTGCGCGGACCGCAATCAACTCTTTATGGTTCTGATGCTCTTGCCGGAGTTATAAATATCATAACAAAAAAAGGTAATGGTACTCCAAAATTTTCTTTACTTACTGAAGGCGGATCTTACAATACATATAAAGGTGTGCTTGGTTTTGATGGTTCACTTAAAAAATTAAATTATTCATTGGCGGTAAGCAGAACCGGCAGTGATGGATTTTCAAATGCTGCAGAAAAGTATGGTAATAAAGAAAAAGATGGTTACACTTTTAACAATGCTTCTGCACTTATTGGTTATGATTTAAACAAAAGCACTGCAATAAATTTGTTTTCCAGATATACAAAATCAAAATCAGATTATGATCAGTTTGGCGGAATTTTAGGTGATGATCCAACATACATATTTAAACAAGAGGAGTTTTTTTTACGCACCGAGGCAAAAGTAAAATTGTTCGATAATAACTGGAATCAAAAAGTTGGTGTAAGTTTTATACGTAACGTAAGAAAGTATTCCTTCGATACTTCAGCGGCAAGTGCATATTATTCAAATAGTTTGTATGATGGAAGAAAATATAAATTAGATTGGCAGAATGATTTTACTTTAAGTAAATCAAAGTTATTTACAATTGGAGCCGAACTTGAATTTGACAGAGCATCATCCGAATACTACTCATACAATTATATTTTATTGCCCGATTATGCAAGTGTAATCCCTATGAAAGATACAAGAACCATTGGAGTTTATTTGCAGGATCAGTTAAAATTTGATGAAGCACTATTTGTAACTGCCGGAGTAAGATTGGATGATCACAATAAATTTGGCTCGCAGTTTACTTATAGGATAGCTCCCGCTTTTATACTTTGGGAAACAGGAACAAAATTTAAAGCAACAGTTGGAACAGGATTTAAAGCGCCGTCATTATTTTATCTTTATGATCCTGCATACGGAAATGAAAAATTAAATCCCGAAAAAAGTTTTGGCTGGGATTTTGGAATTGAACAATTTCTCTTTACACAAAACTTATCCTTCGGCTCAACTTTTTTCTACAACAAATTTACAGATATGTTTGGATTTGATTATGTAACCTTTAAAACAATTAACATAAATAAAGCAGTTACAAAAGGTGCAGAAGTTTTTTTGCATTCAAAGTTGTTTGATGACTTGGATTTAAAAATCAATTACACTTTTACCGAGGCTAAAGATATCAGCCCAAACTCGGCAGACTTTAATAAAAAACTTTTACGCAGACCCGAAAGTAAGATAGGCTTTTATACAAATTATACTTTTAATGATAAAGCAAATGTTAATGCTGAACTAATTTGGGTTGGCAATCGTGAAGATATTAATTTTTCAATTTATCAAAGAACAGAACTTAAAGCTTACGTTCTGGTTAACCTTGCTGCTCATTACGATGTTTTTGATTTTTTAAGATTAAATGTTCGGGTTGAAAATTTATTAGATACTGATTATGAAGAAGTATTTGGATACGGAACTGCAGGTTTATCATTTTATGGCGGAATTAAACTAAGTTTAGATTGAGAATTTTATGGAGAATAAGCACAAATCAATTTTTTTGAATTTTTAATTTTGACTTTTGAATTTTTAATTAATAAACCTTTATCTTTGAAACAATTATAACAAGAAATTTTATTTATATTTTTAACAGAAAGGAATAACGATGACTGATCAAATGAAAAAAATTAGTCCAAACTTTTGGGTTGTTACGCTAATGGTATTTGCAGCGGCTTTTGTAAGATTACTTCCGCATCCGCCAAACTTTGCCCCTATTGCTGCTATGGCTTTATTTGGAGGGGCATACTTTAATAAAAAATCCCTCGCATTTGTAATTCCGCTTGTTGCTATGTTTTTAACAGATGCAATAATTGGATTTTACTCCTATGCCTGGATGGTATATATAAGCTTTGCATTAATTGTTTTAGTTGGAATTGTAATGCTAAAAAAAGTTAGTGTTAAAAATTTAATATTTGCATCATTAACCGCCTCAGTTAGTTTTTTTGCAATTACAAACTTTGGTGTTTGGGCACTTGGTACATTATATCCCAAAACTCCGGCAGGCTTAATGGAAAGTTACATTGCCGCAATTCCATTTTTCCAGAATGCGCTTATTGGTGATTTATTTTTTGTTGGAGTAATGTTTGGAGTTTATGAACTTGTAAAACATAATGTACCAGCATTGCAAAAAGTAAAAGCTTAATTTTTCTTTTAATTTGGATTTCATGAAGTCACGACACTTGTCGTGACTTTTTTTATTTCCATTTTTGGAAATACGACCCAACAACGGAGAAGCCCTATTTCCATTTTTGGAAATATGACCTAACAACGATGGAGCCCTATTTCCATTTTTGGAAGTACGACCCAACAATGGTGGAGCCCTATTTCCATTTTTGGAAGTACGACCAAACAATGGTGGA
>DASVGS010000082.1:0-3554 GCA_036379435.1 Ignavibacteriaceae bacterium | reverse complement strand
ATCTAATCCTGAATACTCAATCCACCAAATAGTATTTTGGATAAGATATTTTTTTAAAAATGGATCTGCCTGATTTAAATCCGGCATATAATCCGTAAACCAGCCATTCCAGGTTAAATCTACAGATTCGCCGGGGCTGTATGGATCTGGAAATGTCATTTTGTTATGATCAGCAGGAAGATGATGCTCTACTGTACCATTTATCCAGTTAGCAAATGGCAGATCTTTCATCCACCAGTGATTTAATCCTATATGATTTGAAACGTGATCCATCACAATTTTTAAACCCTTATCATGTGCTCTACTTACAAGAGTTTTATAAAGTTCATTACTTCCAAAACGCGGATCAATCTTATACAAATCCGTTGCAGCATACCCGTGATAACTCATCCACATATTATTTTCAAGCATCGGAGTTATCCAGATTGAGGTGACACCAAGATCTTTTAAATAATCCAGTTTGGAAATAATTCCCTCAATATCTCCGCCTTTTCTTCCATTCAAATCGTTAGAGCTAAATTGGTCTAAACTATCTCCAATATTATTGTTAGCAGTATTTCCATCACAAAATCTATCTGCCATAATCAGATACATTACATCAGATTGATTAAAACCTTTAAACTGATTATCTGAGTTTTCTCTAACCAAAATAGGATACGAAATTACTGTATCAGTATTTCCCATAGAAAAGCCTATTTCAAAATTATAACTCTCTGTGATAACCGGTGAGATGGACAAATCAAGAAACAAAAAATTAGGACTTTCAGATTTATGAACACCAACTATTTCAGATGGGCCATGCTGGGGATATATTTCAGCATTTGAGATGTTTTTGCCATATATCATAATTTGAACTGTATCGTGCTTCATCCCGCTCCACCAATTGGGCGGTTCAATACGTTCAATCGAAAATTGTTGAGAAAACAGGTTCTGGAATAACAAAAAGGTTACAGCTATTGCAGTTCGTTTCATATGGAAAATCTATTCATTTTTGGTTTTAAAGATAGATAAATAATTTCTTTCTTCATCAGAAAATTCATTGTCAACAATAGATATTTATCCTTACATTTCTTGCATTTTACCTCATTTAAGTTGATTTTTGTTTTCCAATTTGAATAAAATGAAACAGCAAACTGACGAAAAAAATATTGCAGTAAATCGCAAAGCAAGGCACGAATTTGCAATTATTCAAACTTATGAGACCGGGATAGTACTAGTTGGTACTGAAGTAAAGGCATTACGTGAGGGCAAAGCTAATCTTGTTGATAGCTACGGTTTAATAAAGAATAATGAAGTATGGCTGCTTAGTCTGCATATAAGTGAGTATAAACAAGGAAATATCAATAATCACATCCCAACCCGCGATAGAAAATTATTGATGAACAGATCTGAGATCAGAAAACTTATTGGGAAGACTAAAGAAAAGGGATTAACATTAGTACCTCTTAGACTTTATTTTAAGAACGGCAGAGTTAAAGTTGAGTTAGCATTAGCTAAAGGTAAAAAAGTTTATGATAAGCGTCAGGATATTGCCAAAAGAGATTTTCAAAGAGATCAGGAACGTAGAATTAAATATTGAAATATTAAAAGACTTGCCTGCGGTAAGCGGGTTGAAAGATTAAAAAAGATTTATGAGTACAGTAAAATTCCCATCTTTAAATGAGCAAATGGATCTCATCAAGAGAGGTGTTGTTGAGATAATTCCAGAAGATGAACTGGTTAAGAAAATTGAAAAATCGATTAAAACTTCTAGACCATTAAATATTAAACTTGGCTGTGATCCCAGCAGACCTGATTTACATATTGGTCATTCCGTTGTAATCAGAAAACTTGCACAATTTCAGGAGCTCGGGCACCAGGCTATTTTAATAATTGGTGATTTTACAGGGATGATTGGTGATCCTTCAGGTAGAAATGCAACGCGACCAGCACTATCATTAGAAGCGACAAGAATTAATGGTAATAGCTACTTCGAACAAGCATCAAAAATTTTGCATAAAGAAAAAACTAAAATTGTATATAACTCTGATTGGCTCGGTAAAATGTCTTTTGAGGATGTAATTAAACTTGCATCAAAATATACCGTTGCAAGAATGATTGAGCGAGATGATTTTACCAAACGATTTAAAGCCGGTGAACCAATTAGTGTGCATGAGTTTCTTTATCCTCTTGCGCAGGCAATGGATTCTGTTGCAATCGAAAGTGATGTGGAACTTGGTGGTACAGATCAAAAATTTAATTTACTTGTTGGAAGAGATATACAGCGTGAATATGGAATTGAACCACAAGTAATATTAACTATGCCATTACTTGTTGGAACTGATGGTGTTGAAAAGATGAGTAAATCTTACGATAACTATATCGGAATATCAGATGAACCATCACAAATTTATGGCAGAACTTTATCAATACCTGATAGTCTTATATATCAGTACTTTGAACTTGCTACCAATGTAACAAATAAAAAACTCACTGAGATTAAAACTGAATTATCAGATGGGAAGACAAATCCAAGAGATATTAAACGCGAATTAGCAAGAACGCTGGTAGCAATGTACCATGATGAACAGGCAGCTTTAAATGCAGAAAAAGAATTTGATAACATTTTCATCAACAAAGGTTTACCTGATGATATTGAAGAATTTATTATTGGAGATAAAAAAGAAATAAATATTTTAGATTTGATAATTTTAGTAAATTTCGCACCATCAAAAGGTGAAGCGCGCAGACTTGTAACGCAAGGCGGTGTTTCAATTGATAACAATAAAATAGATGATGTGCAGTTTATTGTTTCTGTAAAATCAGGGATGATCCTGAAAGTTGGCAAACGAAAATTCATAAAACTCATTTAATTTAGTATCAGAAAGGGACGCAATTGTATCTACCAACCAAAATATTTTTCACCAAAGGTGTTGGAAGACACAAAGAGTATTTAAGCTCTTTTGAACTTGCATTGAGAAATGCAAGAATCGAAATCTGCAATCTTGTAACTGTAAGCAGTATTTTTCCAATCGGCTGTAAGCGTGTTTCTATCGATGAAGGAGTTAAACTAATTACTCCCGGACAGATAACGCATTGTGTAATGGCACGAAATTCTACAAATGAACCAAACAGATTGATTGCTGCAAGTCTTGGAGTTGCTATTCCGGCAGACACTAATGCATACGGCTATTTATCGGAGCATCATCCATACGGACAACCGGAAAAAATCTGCGGTGAATATGCTGAAGACTTAGCTGCTACAATGTTGGCTTCAACTCTAGGTGTTGAGTTTGATCCTGAAAAAGACTGGAGCGAAAGAGAAGACATATATAAAATGTCCGGAAAAATTGTTCGTACTTTTAATGTTACACAATCAGCCGAAGGTGATAAAAACGGATTATGGACAACAGTAATTGCTGTTGGTGTTTTTCTTCCATAAAACAGAAAGTCTGATTGATAACAGAATATTCTTTCTGGTTTATCTTTTCTGCAGTTATTGTGATAATGTTATTTATAGATTTATATGTAACTGATCACAGGCGCGGAAAAATTACTTTAAAAGCAAGTCTTAT
>DASVGS010000081.1:0-6360 GCA_036379435.1 Ignavibacteriaceae bacterium | reverse complement strand
AATACCCATAAATTGAAATGCAGTCTGTAGTATTGTTTCTCCTGTAGGATTAAGAGAATTGTACCAATCATTAAAAAGTCTCGCTTCATCTTTTTTAATGTACGCAACTCTTCCATCCGGATAATTAACCAAATAAAAATTTGAATCCTCTCCAATTATTTTTAATAAATTTCCTGCAACAAGGTCAGAAACAGGCTGTGAGTTTTCATCGGATAGTGAGTAAGACAATCCAGATACTTTTGTATAAATAATTTTTGGTGATGATAACCATTCATTAAATTCAGAATAATCCATTGATACAAAGCCATCACCATCCAACCAGGAAATGTATCCGTCTGGTGTTTGGACAAGATAATATCCGTCTTCACCTTTCTTGTAAATCTTAACAGGAGTACCTAGAATAGCTTGTGTAACAAGCTCAGCCGGATGATCGGGTTTTGAACGAAAGTTTGCAACCGAAAGATTTATAACTCCGTAAATTTTACTACCTAATTCTTTAGAAGGCAGTAATTCAATTTCATCCGTAATATTTAACCCAGCTTCATTTAAAGTCATATCTAATTCTGCTTTTGCATCCGGAAGATTAGTTGCACCTTTGATGATAATTTTATTTTCTGATTCGGTTGGCTCCAGGTTGAAGATTGCAGTTCTTCTATCTGGTGCAAATTTTTCTTTTACTGTTTGAATAATTGAATTAACTTTTTCCATATTGCTTTGGGAGATTAAGTTACTACTTAGAACTGTTAATAATAATAATGTTAAAAAAATTCTCATAAAACGTCCAATCTATTTATATTCAACATTCATGTGATAGTCCCATTTATCAAAATAGATATTTCCACCGCGCCATTCCAGTTCACCGCGTTGAAAATCAACAGTTTCACTTCTTGGAAAAGTTTTAGCAGGAAATAATTCTTTTGAGTAATCATCATTTACTATTAAATGGTATGGATCAATGCTTCCAAGAAAAAAATATTTTTCATCTTCATTTGGAGCATCAACCATTCCAAAAGATTGATCAACAGGAACCCATCCAAATCCTTCCAGATAAATTTCGGACCAATCATGCAGATTTACTTCTCCTGGATGAAGCATCCAGCCGCTTTGCCATTTTGCAGGAATACCATTGTATCGGCAAAGTGTTATAAACAATAAGGTTTTAATTCCGCAATCTCCGTGTCCATTTGATAAACAATAATCAGATATATTTTCAATAGTAGAATATTCTCTTGCACCAGCCCATGGAATATTGTCCGAAATCCATGTAAATATTTTTTTTGCAGCCAGGTAAGGATTTTTTTCATCACCAACAATCTGCTTGGATAAATCTTTTATTTTATCAGTAAAAACAATATGCGGTGCTCTTTCTGCTGTAAATGTTTTATACAAACCGGATTCTCTATTATAAGGTTTAATTTGATCCGCAGAAATAAAATTTACCTCGTTATAATTTGTTACTTCCAAAACCATATTAAAAATTGTTGGTTGATCTTGTATAGCAGGTTTTTGCAAATATAATGTTCGCTGCGGATTATCATTACTTGCAATAACATATTCATCATTATTCACTGCAAGCAGTTTTACATCAACCTGTCTTTGATGTCCTTCGCGAGGGAAGGGGAGCCAGCATTTTATCATCTCGCCGTCCGGAACCGCATTTGCATCAACAGTAATTGTATAATTTAATTTAAATGTTACAGGTTTAACAATACTTTCCTGCGCATTTGCAGATTCATCTAAAACTTTTGGAATGTATTGCTCAAGAAATGTATCAAGACCATCTTTTTGAAATCCATCCACAAGTTCTTTTTGCTTTTTAGCTTCCTTGTTAATTCTGAAAAGATTGGATGCAGCGCGTGAGAAATACCACTTTTTACCATCAATAATTTTGTGTTCAAGCGAACCATCCTTTTCCCATTTTTCCAGGTCCTTTTCATTAATTCCCGGGTAATACGTAGATACAACTTTCAAAACATCATCAGCAGTTTTATTAAAATCCTTTTTAATTCTTTCCATTCTTTCTTTTTCAAACTGGAGTTGAAAAATTTCTTCTGAGTTAAGCTGAGATGATTTTAATTTTTCATCGATCAATACAGCGGCTTTTTTAAATTCGCCTGAATGTACAAGTTGATTGATATCTGTAAACTTTGTTTGTGCTGATATGATGGTTGTTAGTATCATAAGTAAAAATATAGATTTCATTAATTCTCCTGGCTCTAAAAAAGTTATTCCAAATCTCTTCAGAATTATTGACGAATGCAAAATGATTCGACACAAGTTTATAATCACTGCCTAAAAATAACAAAGGTTTTGACTTTATTCATCAAACTTTACTTATTTTTGGATTGAAATTTTTAAACTTCATTTGGAGTTAAGATGAAACCTTCCGAACGTTTGCTTTCGCTGGATGTTTTTAGGGGAATCACAATCATGGGAATGATACTTGTTAATAATCCCGGTACCTGGAGCGCAATCTATCCACAACTTGAGCATGCTAAATGGCATGGATGCACATTTACTGATTTGATTTTTCCATTCTTTCTGTTCATTGTCGGTGTTGCAATTTCATACTCACTAAGTAAAAGAAAAGCGCAAGGCGGAAGTATGAAAGCTCTATATCTGAATATCTTTAGAAGGACAATAATTCTTTTTGCACTTGGATTAATTTTGGCGGGCTTTCCGTTCGGCTTATTATTTGGTCACGAATTTTCGTGGAGTACAATAAGAATTCCCGGTGTGCTTCAGCGAATTGCTGTTGTTTATATGGTATCATCCATTCTCTTTCTCTCAACAAACACAAAATTTCAATACTGGTTTACCGGATCAATTCTGGTTATCTACACAATGTTGATGAGCTTAATACCTGTACCCGGTGTTGGTTACGCCAACTTTGAACCCGGAACGAACCTTTCAGCCTGGATTGACCGACTTATTCTCGGTAATCATCTGTGGTCCGGTACAAAACTCTGGGATCCGGAAGGAATACTTTCTACAGTACCTGCTATCGGAAGTGCAATGCTTGGAATATTTACCGGAAATCTTTTAAGAAGTGAAAAAGATCAAACAACAAAAACAGTTTGGCTTTATGTTTCAGGCAGTATTTTAATGGTTGCAGGTTGGGTATGGAGTTTTTGGTTTCCGTTTAATAAAAATATTTGGACAAGTTCTTATGTTTTGTGGACAGCCGGACTTGCGTTAAACTTTTTAGCTTTTTGTTACTGGTTTATTGATGTTAAAAAAGTTACCTGGTGGATAAAACCTTTTCAGGTTTATGGTATGAATGCAATTACTGTTTTCTTTCTTTCCGGAATTGTTGGAAGAATTATGTACATGGTTAAATGGAACGGAACTGATGGAAATGTTGTTACAATAAAAAGTTATTTATTTGATAATTTTTTCCTGTCGTGGTTAGACCCAATTAATGCCTCACTGGCCTGGGCTATCGTATACATTTTATTCTGGTTGGGTTTAATGTGGATACTTTACGCAAGGAAAATTTTTATAAAGGTTTAATTAAGTGAAAAATATTTTATTTCTATTGTTAATTTCTACAACTATTATGGGTCAGCAAAATCCTCCCAAAACAGTAAACTATGTTGATCTGAAAAAATATGCCGGTTTATGGTATGAGATAGCCAAAATTCCGAATAGCTTTCAGGATCATTGTATAAAAGGAACTACTGCAAAATATCAGCTGACTGAAGATGGTGAAATAGCAGTTATTAATTCTTGTATTGATAAAGATGGTAAAGTTGATGATGCGGATGGTGTGGCGAGAATTGTTGATAAAAAATCTAATGCAAAATTGGAAGTCAGTTTTGTAAGCTTTTTTGGCTGGCGCCCATTCTGGGGTGATTACTGGATTATAGGATTAGATGATAATTATAAATGGGCTATTGTCGGAACCCCAAACAGAAAATATGGTTGGATTCTTAGCCGTACACCCAAATTAGAAAAAGAAACAATGGATCAGATTTTTCAAATTCTTAAGGATCAAGGATATGATCCAAAAGAATTTGAAATGAGCAAACAATAAAATTGATCCGATTAAATTTTATTTATTGTTCAAAATAAAGATTTGCACCCGGTCCAACAGGTATTCCTAATAAGAACCAAACTATAAATAATACTGTCCAAATTATAAAAAATGTTATTGTATATGGCAGCATTGTAGCAATTAAAGTTCCTATTCCCGCCCTCGGATCATACTTAGAAACAAAAGCAATAATTAATGCAAAGTAAGACATCATTGGTGAGATTATATTTGTAACACTATCGCCAACTCTGTATGCACCCTGCACTAACTCAGGTGAATATCCTAAAAGCATAAACATCGGGATAAAGACAGGCGCCATAACAGCCCACTTTGCAGAAGCGCTGCCAATAAATAAATTTATTACTCCTGAGATAATGATAAATGATATCAGAAGCGGTATTGGTCCGAGTCCGGATGATTTTAATAAATTTGCTCCTTCAACAGCTACAATCATTCCTAAATTTGTCCAGTTAAAAAACGCAACAAACTGAGCGGCGAAAAAAACCAGAACAATGTATGATCCAAGAGTCTCCATCGATTTATTCATACCTTTGATTACATCATTATCATTTTTAATTGTCTTTGCACCAATTCCATAAGCCAAGCCGGCGATTATACCGCCTAAAAAAATAAAAGTTACAATTCCGCTTAAGAAAGGAGATTTAAGAATTCCATTTGTATTAGGATCTCTTAAAAAGCCATAATCCGGAATTAATCCTGATAAAATTATCAAAGCAAAAATTAAAATGGCTGCAAAGCTAAACCATAATCCTCTTTTCTCATCCCGCGATAAAGATTTTATTTGTTCTGTTTTTGCTTCGCCAGTATATGTACCCAATCTGGGAATAACAATTTTTTCTGTAACCCATGTTCCTGCAGCCGCAATAAAAAAAGTAGAGACAAACATAAAGTAATAATTAGCAGCAGCATTTACCTCGTAAGACTTATCAATTATGTGTGCTGCTTCCTGTGTAAGACCGGCAAGCAGTGGGTCAATAGTTCCTAATAAAAGATTTGCACTGTAACCACCGGAAACTCCTGCAAATGCCGCTGCTAATCCTGCAATAGGATGCCTGCCAACTGCAAGGAAAATAATTGCAGAAAGCGGAACAAGAAGTACATAACCAATCTCGCTTGCTGTGTTGGATAATATTCCAGCAAGTACAATTACAAAGGTAAGCAGTTTTTTTGGTGCTTTAAGAACCAACAATCTTAAAGATGTTCCAATTAATCCGCTATGTTCTGCAACGGCAATACCCAATAGTGAAACCAGCACAGTGCCCAGCGGTGCAAATGAAGTAAAATTAGTAATCAGATTTAAAATAATCCGATGTAATCCATCAACCGATAAAAGATTAATGGACTTTATTTCCTGTCCTGTTCCGGGATGTATTACAGAAAACTCAAATTGGCTGACAATCCAGGAAAGCAAGACCACTCCCATTGCAAAGATTGCAAACAGCGTTGTTGGATTTGGCAGTTTGTTTCCAACTTTTTCAATTATACCTAAAAATTTATCTATATATTTATTGGATTTAACTGTCGATTCAGTCATAAAATTTATCCTTGGATTAGTTTAGATATGTTAAAAAGAAACCAGTAATTCTGTTTTAATATAAATAAAATAATTTAACAGATTCTACCTAAAAAAGAGAAAATTTTTAAGAATTATACAGTGTTAAATTTTGGGTAAAAGAGATAAGAATACGGAAATTATTTTAATCCATAGTTTTGCAGATCAAAACTAAGTTTTATTTTAAATTGCAATTGCCTGCTTAATTTCCTACTCATTAATCTTCTGCGTGCACAATTATTTTCCTTACATTACCATCAAAATCTGTTGTAATAATTTCATCTTTACTAATTGCTGTAATTGTATTTACATATCCGTTAGTAATTTTATGCTGCCAAATAATTTTTCCGGTTTCAGAATTAAGAGAAAATATCATTCCGTTTTTGGTTGGATAAAAAATTTCATCATCTTTTTCAATTATCTGAGCCGAGCTTATATCATATCCAAATCCACAATTGGTTATCCAAACAGGATCCTCAAGTTTTTCAGTGACATTTAGTGCAAGTATTGAATCATTCATTGTTCTGATAAAAAGTTTTTTACCATTTTCAGACAATCCCAGGGTTTCTCTTACTTTATATTTTCCGGTTCTCCAGAATTCTTCTCCTGTTTCGATATTGAGTGCAGTCAATTTCCTATCTGGTGCTGCAATGAAAACAATTCCATCGGATACAATAGGCCAGCAAGCGGCAGGTGAATAAAAGATACCGGATTGATCTCCTTTCCATCTCCAAATTAACTTACCTGTTTC
>DASVGS010000080.1:0-16148 GCA_036379435.1 Ignavibacteriaceae bacterium | reverse complement strand
TTAATTACTCTTTTATAGACGTGATTGCAAAAATAGAATCGATAAAATATTTTGATGGTATCCTGGCAGATCTGGGTGTATCATCATTTCAGTTAGATAATCCGGATTCGGGGTTTACCTACCGCAATGACGTACCGCTTGACTTACGTATGGATAAGACTAAAAAGATTACTGCTGCTGATATTGTTAACACGTTTACTGAAGAAGATCTTGCAAATGTTTTTTATGAATTTGGTGAAGAGAAAAATTCCAGAAAAATATCCAGAGTAATTGTAGAAAAACGTGCGATAAAGAAAATTGCAACTACTGAGCAATTAGTATCAATCATTAATGAACTTGTTCCGCAAAACTTTCAACGAAAAACTTTATCAAGAATTTTTCAGGCTTTAAGGATTTATGTTAATGATGAATTAGAAAATCTAAAATTATTTCTTGAAAATTCACTTAAGGTTTTAAAAAAAGGTGGACGTATCGTAGTGATTACATATCATTCCCTTGAAGACAGAATTGTTAAAGATTTTTTTAAAGCTGAGTCTACTGTTAGTTTAAGTCCTAAAGAGGATCCTCTTGGTTTGGTAAAAAAAGACGCGCGATTAAAATTGATCAATCGAAAACCTCTTGTTCCAACGGATGCAGAAATTAAAGTTAACTATCGTGCAAGAAGCGCAAAACTAAGAGCAGCTGAAAGATTATGAAAAAAAGTTCAAAGCCAATAATCTTTTTACTAATTACAATTCTATTAATTGTAACTGCTTTTACATTGACCAGTATAGGCATTAAACTAAAATACGAGCAGCTTGTTTTACAAAAAGATAAAGCTGAAAAGAATTATAAAGCTATAAGCCTGAATAAAACAAAATTAACAGCGGAGTATCAAACAGTAACTGCTGAAGAAAGAATTGTTTTAGTTGCCGAAAAAGAATTAGGCCTGATCAGAAATGCAGAGCCTTCGTTAACGATAAAGTTTGACAGCAAAAATTTAGAAGAATTGAACGAGACATTAAAAGAAAAGTATGAATAATTCACGGGCATTATTAGTTATAATATCTATGATCATATTTTTTATCGCCTTGGTGATAAAACTTGTTGATATTCAGATAGTGCGAGCTGAAGAATATTCTTTTTATGCTCAACGACAGCAGACAGGCGTAGAGAAAATAGCTGCCGATCGCGGATTAATATATGATCGAAACAATGTTTTGCTTGTTTACAATCGTGCTGATGTTTCTTTTTATGTTGATTTAAGAATGCTTAAACAAAATCATAAAAATGATATAGCAAAGTTGTTTTCTAAAAAATTTAGTAAAAGCCGTAATTATTATTTAAACCTTATGAACGGTGCAAAAAAAAACTATTTGTATTGAGAAGAAAGCACCTGTTGAAATTGCAGCTTCACTAAAAAAAATTAATTATCCCGGATTCTTTTATAAAGAAGAACCTACCAGGGTATTTCATTATAATAATCTTGCTTCGCACATTTTAGGATATGTTAGTGCTGATGATAAAGGTGTAATGGGAATTTCAGAGTATTTTGAAGAAGCTCTTAACGGAGAAGATGGATCCCGAATGGTGCAGAAAAATGCAGTTGGTGAAGTTGTTACATTGGATGATGAAGCGATAACTCCCGCTGTTAAAGGTGACGATATTTATTTAACAATAGATAAAAGTTATCAATTAATTCTTGAGGAAGAACTTAGAAAAGGTGTAAGTGAATATGGTGGAACCTCAGGCACAGGAATTATTATGGACCCAAATTCGGGTGAGATTCTTGCCCTGGCTAATATCGATGATTATAATCCGAATGAATACTGGAAGTACAATGATTTTCAGAGAAGGAATCGTGCTATAACAGATACCTATGAACCGGGATCAACTTTTAAATCATTTACAATTGCATCACTATTAGATCAGAATCTTTGCAGACTTAACGAAAAATTAAATTTGGAAAACGGAACTTTTAAATTTAAAAATGTAAGAATAAAAGATACTCATCCGTTTAACAGTTTAGATGTAGTTGGAATTATTGAGCAATCAAGTAATATTGGCGTAGCCAAACTTGTACAGCGTATTGATGATGAAAAATATTTTAAATACTTGAGAGGTTTCGGATTCGGCAACTCAACATCTTTAACCCTTCCCGGTGAAACTCCTGGAAAATTGAGAAAACCAACAGAGTGGTCAAAGGTTTCCAAAACATATCTCTCATTCGGATATGAAATTTCAGTAACTCCTTTACAACTTGCTGCCGGTTATTGTGCCCTGGTTAATGGTGGGGTCTTATACGAACCTCAATTAGTTCAACGGGAGATAGCTCCGGATAACGAATTAGTGTATGAATTTTCACCGAAAGAAGTACGCAGGGTAATCTCACCGGAAACTTCAGATTTAATGAGAGATCTATTAAGAGGTGTTGTAAAAAATGGAACCGGAAAAAAAGCATACTCAGAATTAATATCGATTGGTGGTAAAACCGGTACTTCACAAAAACTGGTTAATGGAAGCTATTCCAAACAACAATATAATTCATCTTTTGTTGGATTTTTTCCTGTAGAAAATCCCCAGGTAGTATGTTTGATTTTAGTTAATTCACCTGACCTTGGCAGGTACGGCGGATTGGTTGCAGCCCCGATTTTTAAAAACGTTGCTGAGCGTATTGTCCAGACTGATAATGAAAAATTTCAACAATATATAAATCCCGATTTAAAAAAGAATTTAAAATTTGCTGATGATAATTTTTCTGATCCTGATGTAAACACAAGAAATATTAAAGAGGTAAAATTAATATCTTATAGTAAAATGCCTGATCTTATTAATTGCCAGATTAATGACGCAATTAATGTTTTGACCAAGCTTGGTATCAGATACAAAATAAGTGGTACCGGAATTATTACTTCACAGAGTATAGTGCCGGGTGCAAAATTAACCGGAAATGATTTTTGTGTGCTGGAATGTTCTGAAGTTTATATTAAAGGAGCAGCGCTTTACTGATGGAGTTGACTCAATTACTAAATAGTTTGCATGTAATTCAAGTTACGGGAGAAGTTCAGAGGAAAGATGTTGCCGGCATTGTGTATGATTCCAGAAAAGTGCAAAAAAATTCTGTCTTTGTTGCAATCAAAGGATTTAAAACTGATGGTCATCTGTTTATTCAGGATGCAATAAATAAGGGTGCAATTGCTATAGTTGTTGAAGATAATAATTCCATTCCCGATGAATTAATTACTCATACACAAATCGCAAAAATATTAGTTAAGGATAGCCGGATTGCCTTAGCTGAAATTTCAAAAGGATATTATAACGATCCAACAAGCAAGTTAAAATTGATAGGAATTACCGGTACGAATGGAAAGACCACTACTACTTTTATTCTAAAAAATATTTTACAGAACGCCGGATTTAAAACCGGGTTACTTGGAACAATTGCAAATTACATTGATGATGTTAAAATTGATTCGAACTTAACAACTCCAGAATCCAATGATCTAAATAGATTTTTTTATGAAATGATACAGACTGGTTGTTCCCACGCGGTAATGGAAGTCTCTTCACATTCATTAATCCTGAACAGAGTACACGGCTTAAATTTTTTGGGTGCAATTTTTTCAAATATAACTTCGGATCATCTGGATTTTCATCAGACATTTGAAGAGTATTTAAAAGCAAAGAAAATTTTGTTTGATGGATTAAATTCTGATTCCTTTGCAATTATTAATTCTGATGATAACAGTGCTGCTGATATCGTAAAAGATTCTAAAGCTAAAATTATTACTTACGGTATGTCTGATAGATCCGATTATCAGATAAAAGATATTAGATATGATTTGGATGGAACTGAATTTACAATCACTCATAATAAGATTGATTTTATTATCAGTACTTCATTAATCGGAACATTCAACGCTTATAACGCAGCCTCAGCTTTTGTAACTGCAAAATGTTTAGGTATTGATGAATCCAAAATTATGAAAGGGATTAAATCATCTCCTCAGGTACCTGGTAGATTTGAAGTGCTTGGAAGTGGAAGTAAAAAAGTAATTGTTGATTACTCACATACAGCGGACAGTTTGGAAAAAGCCTTGCTTGCTGTTAGAGACATTGTAAAGAATAACAATCAAATAGTTACAGTTTTTGGATGCGGTGGAGACCGGGATAAAACTAAACGACCGGTAATGGGCAAAGTAGCAAGTGAGTTAAGTGATAAAGTAATTGTAACGTCAGATAATCCGCGTACTGAAAATCCTTTTATGATAATTGATGATATAAAAAAGGGAATTATTAAAAATAATTATCAAGTTGAGGAAAACAGGCAAGCAGCAATTGCTCAGGCAATTAAAAACTCGGATGATAATGCAGTTATTTTAATTGCAGGTAAAGGACATGAAAATTATCAGGAGATAAATGGTATCAGGAATCATTTTTCAGATAGAGAAGTTGCATTAAAGTATTTAGCTGAATGAAAAAAATCAAATTAAACATAGAAGATTTTTTCAATATTCCAACTGCTGTTATATATAATCCGGATTATTTAAAATCCATTTATCATATCTCAATTGATTCCCGGAATATTAGAAAAAATACACTGTTTATTGCGATAAAAGGTGAACGATTAGATGGACACAACTTTGTAGATGCCGCCGTAAAAAATGGTGCTGCTGCTATAATGATAAATAGCAAGTATTTACCTAAGATTAAAGATTATAACCTTACGATAATAACTGTAAAAGATACCACAATAGCGTTAGGTGAAGTTGCTAAACGCTGGAGAGAAAAACTTAAAACAAAAATTATCGGAATAACAGGCAGTGCCGGTAAAACCACAACAAAGGAAATTCTTGCTGCTCTGCTTTCTGAAAAATTTAAAGTCAATAAAACATTAGCAAATCAGAATAATCACATTGGTGTGCCTTTAACAATTTTAAGTACAAATGAAAAACATGATGTTTTAGTTACTGAACTGGGTACGAATCATTTTGGCGAGATAGCTTATACATCGGTAATTGCAAAACCGGATGTTGCATTAATTACAAACATTGGTGATTCACATCTGGAATATCTTAAAAACAGAAAAGGTGTGTTTAAAGAAAAATCGGCGCTGCTTAAAGAAACACTTATTAATAATGGAAAAATTTTTATAAACAATGATGATCCAATTCTTAGATCGTTTGGTGCGAAGGTAAAAAGCAAATCCACTTTTGCTTTACATCATCCAGCTGATTATAAGGCATCAATCAAAGGTTATGATAAACTGGCAAGACCAGTGATTGAAATAAAAATCAAAGATAAAAACTTTAGCACCATTTTGCCGATCAGTGGTGAAAAAAATGTTTTAAACTTTTGCTCAGCTTTTGCTATTGCTTCCGAATTAGAGCTGTCAAATAATCAAATATCAAAAGCTGTAAAGAAAATAAAATCGTACAGCAAAAGATTAGAAATTAAAAATCATAAAAATTTTACTTTAATTAATGATACCTATAATGCTAATCCTGATTCAATGAAATCAGCATTAGATATTCTATCCAGAATTAATACTAGAAAAAGAAAAATAGCAGTACTTGGAGATATGTTTGAATTAGGCAGTGAATCAAAGAATAAGCATTTGGAATTAGCGAGTATAATAAAAAATACCGGCGTGGATGAAGTTTATACTATCGGTAAGTTGATGAAGTTTATGGATAAAAGACTAAATGCAGTTATAAAAACTCATAAACATTTTAATGAAAGAACCTCATTAAAAAAATTATTGGCTTCGCTAAATATTAATAATTCCGTGCTGCTTGTTAAAGGTTCACGCGGAATGAAAATGGAAGAGTTTGTTTCAATTATTGAATCATCCAACAAATAAATGCTGTATTACCTGTTTGAATATATAAACAAAACATTTAATCCACCCGGATTTGATATTTTTAGATTTTTGACTTTCCGTTCAGGTCTTGCCGCAATAACAGGATTGTTTCTGGCATTCTATCTTGGTCCAAAGATCATAAAGAAGCTGCAGGCAAATCAGATTGGAGAAGCAAAAAAAGCTGATGGACCAAAATCGCATTGGTCAAAAGCCGGTACACCAACTATGGGTGGCTCAATTATAATATTATCAGTTACAATTCCAGTTTTACTTTGGGCTGATATAAAAAGTATTTATATAATTTTAATTCTTGCAGGAACTCTTTGGTTAAGTGCTGTTGGATTTTTGGATGACTATTTAAAGGTTATTAAAAAATATCCTAATGGATTGATTGCAAGATATAAATTATTAGGGCAGGTATTTATTGGATTGGTAGTTGGTTCAGTAATTTATTTTTCACCGGAGTTTGAAGGATTCAGTACTGTAACAACAGTACCTTTTTTAAAAAATGTAAACCTGGATTTTTCAATTTTATACATTCCGCTGGTAGTGTTTATTATTACCGCAACTTCAAATGCTGTAAACCTAACAGATGGACTTGATGGCTTAGCAACGGGTGTTATCGTTATTGTAATGATTGCACTTGCATTATTATCATACTTTAGTGGAAATGCCATCTTTGCAAAATATCTTGATATAATTTATTTGCCTGGTTCTGGTGAACTTACTGTTTTTATTGCAGCGCTTGTTGGTGCCGGATTAGGTTTCCTTTGGTTTAATAGTTATCCCGCCCAGGTTTTTATGGGCGATACAGGTTCGCTTGCTTTAGGCGGCGCATTTGGAATTATTGCAGTATTAATTAAAAAAGAATTATTCATTCCAATTCTTGGCGGAATATTTTTTATGGAAACCATCTCTGTAATAATTCAAAGACTCTATTTTAAATACACAAAGAAAAAATACGGAGAAGGCAAACGTATATTTAAAATGGCTCCTATGCATCATCATTTTGAAATGGTTGGCTGGGCAGAACCAAAAATTGTTGTGCGTGCTTATATAATCGCAATAATTCTTGCAATTATTAGTTTGGTTTCATTTAAGATAAGATGATATAAGATGACGGATATTCGTAATAAAAATATATCAATAATTGGAGCAGTAAAAAGCGGTATAGGAGCCGCCAGGCTTGCAAAAAAAATGGGTGCCTTTCCATTTGTAAGTGATGCAGGTCCTGAAGAAAAATTAAGATCTTCAATTGAAATTTTGAAGAATGAAGAAATTAGTTTTGAAATTAATAAACATTCAGAAAAAGTATTTGATTGTGATTTGATGATTGTCAGCCCCGGAGTCCCTTCAGATGCTGATGTAATTAAGACAGCAAATGAAAGAAATATAAAAACTATCAGCGAACTTGAATTTGCATCATCTTTTTGCGATGGCAGTGTTATTGGAATAACCGGAACTAACGGTAAAACTACTGCTACAAGTTTATGCGATTATCTCTTTAATGAATGCGGAAAAAAATCATATGCTGCAGGAAATATCGGATTAGCATTTTCTGAAATTGCAACGCAAGTTAAAGAGGGTGAGTTTGTATCGCTTGAAATATCAAGTTTTCAATTAGATCTGATTGACAAATTCAAACCAAAAGTTGCAGTGATATTAAATATTACTCCCGATCATTTGAACAGATATGAAAATAATATAGAAAAATATGCATTGTCCAAACTTAGAATTTTCGAAAATCAGGATGCATCAGATTATTTAATTCTCAGTAAAGACAGCAGTTTGCTTAATCAATATTTTAAAAAAGCAAAAAGCAGCATTTTCTTCTTTTCAACAACTAAAAAAGTTTCTAACGGATGTTTTTTAGAAAACAATAAAATACAATTTGTTAGAAATGAGGTTGTGGAATTTTCCTGTTTAGTTACTGATTTATTTATAAAAGGTGATCATAATATTCAGAATGCAATGGCGGTTATTATCGCTGCTAAAATTTTTAATCTGGATAATGATAAGATAATTGAGGCTTTAAAATCCTTTAAAGGTGTTGAGCATAGATTAGAACTTGTTCGGGAAATTGATGGAATCAAATTTATAAATGATTCAAAAGCAACAAACATAGATTCAGTTGTTGTAGCATTAAAAAGTTTTAATCAACCTGTCTTTCTGATTTTAGGCGGACTGGATAAAGGAAATGACTACTCAATAATTGAAGAGCTTATAGTTGAAAAAGTTGTTAAGATCTATGCGATCGGGTCATCGGCAGAAAAAATATTTAATTATTTTCATAATAAAATTAAAACTGAAATAAAAAAAGATTTTGAAGAAGTAATAAACTCGGCATTAAGCGAAGCCAGAAGCGGAGAAGTTGTTCTGCTTTCACCGGCTTGTGCAAGTTTTGATATGTTTGATAATTACGAACATCGTGGTCAGGTATTTAAACAAATTGTAAACAGTAAATGAAAAAATTAGCCATCACAGTATTTTTTGCATCATTTAGTTTAATCCTTATAGGATTAATTGTTGTGATGAGTGCCAGCAGCACTTATAGTGCCGTTAAATTTGAAAGCTCATTTCATTTATTCAATTCGCATTTATCAAGAGTGGTGCTGGGTTTGTTGATGATGACAGTATTTAGTTTTATACCTTATGCATGGTACAAGAAAATAAGTAAGTCTTCAATAATGATAATCGTTGGTGTATTAATCTTTACATTAATATTTGCACCTCAGGTAAAAGGTGCCGGAAGATGGCTTAATCTTGGATTAATAACTATACAACCGGCAGATATTGCAAAATTAATTCTTATCGTTCACCTTGCTTATTTGCTGGAAAAGAAGAAAGATGATATACATGATTTTAAAAATGGTTTTATGTTCCTTTTTATATGGGTGATAATTATTGCGGGATTAATTTTTATTCAGCCAAATGTTAGTACAGCAGCTTTAATTGTAATAATATCATTGACCATGTTATATGTAGGTGGAGCAAAATTAAAACATATCTTCCTGTCTTCATTCAGTTTAATAATTGCTGCCGGATCATTTGCAATGATATTACCTCATTCAAGAAAAAGAATTCTAAGTTTTATCAGTTCTTTTGGTGATGGAGGCGAAATAAATCATCAATTAAAACAAGGTTTGCTTAGTCTTGGCAGCGGTGGAATTTTTGGAGTAGGGCTTGGTAACAGCAGGCAAAGTAATCTTTTTCTTCCCGAAGCATATGGAGATTTTATCTTTGCAATACTTGGTGAAGAAACAGGATTTCTGGGTGTTCTAGTTGTTTTACTTTTTTATATGGTTCTATTTGTTGCAGGAATTCTGATTGCTAAAAGAGCTAAAGATAAATTCGGACAAATGCTTGCATTTGGAATTTCATTTTCAATTATAATTTATGCTTTTGTAAATGCAGCGGTTACAACCGGGTTACTGCCAACAACAGGATTGGCTTTACCGTTTATAAGTTATGGCGGAACATCAATAATATTTTTAAGTGCATCCATCGGGATATTGATGAACATTGCCATTTATAATCATCAGTCAATAAAAGAAAAAGAGATTCAAATTCAAAAGAATTCTGATCCAATTAAAAATCCTTCGCTTGTATTTGAAGAAGTTAAAAGATGAAAAACCAAAATACTCCATATCGTTTTCTATTTGCGGGCGGCGGAACCGGCGGTCATCTTTATCCTGCAATTGCTGTTGCTGATGAAATTAAAAGATTAAAACCTGAATCTGAAATAGTATTTGTCGGTACCAAATCAAAAATTGAAGGCAAAGTAATTCCAAAACTGGGTTATGGATTTAAATCAATCTGGATAAAAGGTTTTGCAAGAAAATTTAATTTTGAAAATCTCGTTTTTCCAATAAGACTTTTTGTTTCTGCAATGCAATCGTTGTTAATATCGTTCAGGTTTAAACCACGTGTTGCTATTGGCTCGGGAGGATATGTTGCCGGTCCCGCTATTTGGGGAGCATCAGTAATGGGAGCAAAAATTATTTTGATGGAATCAAATAGTTATCCCGGAATTACTACAAGGTTATTGGAAAAGTATGCTGATGAAATTCATGTTTCTTTTGAAGATTCAAAAAAATATTTGCGCAGGATTGATAAAACAAAATTAACGGGTAATCCGGTAAGAAAAGAACTTGGTACAACAGCTAAGACCGATGCTAAAAAATATTTTGGTCTTGATGAAAACAAAATTACAATCCTTGTATTGGGCGGAAGTTTAGGAGCAGCATCAATTAATTCTGCAATTGCCGGGTGTGCTGCTGAGTTAGAAAAAAAATCTTTACAAATTATCTGGCAGACAGGAAAAAATTATTATCATAGCTATAAAAACATTAATTTAGATTCCGTAAAAATTCTGGATTTTATTGAAGACATGAACAAAGCATACTCTGCATGTGATTTGCTTGTTGCGAGGGCTGGTGCAACCACAATAGCAGAGTTATCTGTACTTGGTATTCCTTCAATATTAATTCCATCGCCACACGTCGCGGAGAATCATCAATATTACAATGCTAAATCGCTTGCGGATAATAATGCTGCGGTGATGATTAACGATTCTGAGCTGGGCACGGTTTTGAAAAACAAAATAATTGAATTGGTTGAAGATGAGTTGTTGTTAAAAAAACTTGGTGAAAATGCCAGGAAGATATCAAAACCTGACGCAGCTAATTTAATTGCAAAGAGCGTATTAAATTTTGCGTTATCTATATGACTGATGAACAATTAAAAAATAAAAGTAAGTTTAAGTACAACATGGCCTTTTATTATCAATCAACAATTATTTATTTCATTGCATTTACTATTTATTTGCTGATAAGAGGACAATTTGTTGAGAGTTCTTACACACTTATTACGCATGATCCAATAATATACCTACTGGCATTTATTGTAGTTGTAGCGTTAGTTACATTACTCTTTAACCTGTTTCGTAACAGATACATTGAATTCAGTAATGAAGGAATAATTTTCAGCGATAGATTTGGTTCTAAAACAATTCATAAAAATGAAATTGCTGATATTAAATTAAGCAAAGACAGAAGGTTCGGTAAATCCAACGCTTTTAAATTTATCAGGATTAAAATAAAATCAAGATTAAGACCGGTAATTGTTAGACCTACTGATTACGAAAATGAAAATGAGTTATTAAAAAAGTTTCAACAACTTAAAATTGAAGTAGAAAAAGTATAGATGTTTAAGAATATTAAAAAAGTTCACTTTGTTGGCATCGGCGGAATAGGAATGAGCGGTATCGCTGAAATTCTTGTGAACCAGGGATTCATTGTGTCGGGTTCTGATAAATCATTAAGTGAAGTTACTGATAGATTAGAAAGTATTGGTATCAAAATTTACGAAGGTCACTCTCCGGAAAATCTGAAGGATGCAGACGTTCTTGTTTATTCATCGGCAGTGCAAGTTGATAATCCAGAAGTTCAGGCAGCGATTGATAGAAAAATTCCTATCATTAAAAGAGCCGAGATGCTTGCTGAAACGATGAGAATGAAATATGGTATCGGTATAGCAGGAACACATGGAAAAACTACAACAACATCTATGGTGGGATTAACTCTTACTGAAGGTGGAATCGATCCTACAATAATAGTTGGTGGAAAACTTAGCGGACTTGGTGGAACAAACGCACGATTAGGTAACGGAGAATTTATTGTTGTTGAAGCAGACGAGTTTGATAGAACGTTTTTAAAACTTACTCCAACTATTGCTGCTATTACTACCCTTGAGAGTGAACATCTGGATACTTATAAAGATTTGGATGATATAAAAACAGCATTTATTGAATTTGCGAATAAAGTCCCGTTTTATGGATTTGTTACTTTGTGCCTGGATGAACCGGCACTGCAGGATATTATGCCGCACATAAATAAAAAAATAATTACTTACGGTTTTAATGCACAGGCAGATGTTCGTGCAACTGATGTTGTACACAAAGGATTCCAGAGCTCATTTAAAATTAAATATTTTAATCAGGAATTAGGCGACATAACATTAAAGATTCCGGGAAAACATAATATTAATAACTCACTTGTAGCTGTTGTTATTGCAAAAGAACTGGGCATAGATTTTAAAGTAATTAAATCTGCACTTGAATCTTTTACCGGTGTTTATAGAAGATTTGAAGTTAAATACAATAAAGAGATTTTAGTTATAGATGATTATGCTCATCACCCAACAGAAGCAGCGGCTACATTAAAGGGAATTAGAGATGGATGGGATAGAAGATTAATTGTTGTTTTTCAGCCGCATCTTTTTACAAGAACAAAAGATTTTTACCAGGAATTCGGGAGAGCGTTTTTGAATTCGGATATCTTTATATGTACAGATATTTATCCTGCAAGAGAATCGCCGATTGAGGGTGTTACTGGAGAATTGATAACAACTGTAACCAAAAAATTTGGCCATAAAAATGTTCAATATGTACCCGATAAAAAAAATGTTCCGGCTTTGCTGAATGAGTTAAAAAAAGATGGTGATATTATTGTAACAATGGGTGCGGGAGATATCTGGAAATATGGTGAACACTTTGTTGAAATGCTTAAAAAGAATTAATAATGTCTAAAGATTTCGGAAAAATATTTAGTGTTCTTCTTTTATCGGTAATAGTTATTTCAATTTTGTATTTATCTCTTTTTAAATACAACCAAAAAGGAAAAGAGGAAATAAAAATGATAAATATAAGCGGTAATAATTTTTTAAGTAAAGAAATTTACTTGCACTTTGCCGATCTTGAAGAGTCCTCAGTATATGATGATCTGAGTTTAAATATCATAAAAAAGAGAATTGAAGAACATCCTTATGTTGCAAAAGCTGAAGTAAAATCTGATGGTAGAGGTAATGTAGATGTAAAAATAAAAGAGAAAGAAATTTATGCGGTGCTGTTAAGTCGTACAGAACCATTTTTTTTAACAAATGATTTTGAATTGCTAAAAATTTATGAGTACACAACTTATTCTGATATTCCTGTAATTAGCAATTTTAGAATATCAGATAAACTGTTGCCATCAAAAGTTTACAAAACAGAGGATATAGTTGAAGCTTTTAAAATAATTGATGCTGCAAAGATTACGGATACAGAAATTGCAAAAAAACTTTCGGAAGTAAATCTTAAGAACGGTGGTGATGTCGTGTTAACTTTTTCAGGCATTAATTATCCGGTTGTTTTTGGCAGAGGTAATGAATCAAAAAAAATGATTTATCTAAGTTTGGTTTGGGAAAGAATTAATAATTTGAAAGCAAGTTTTCAAAACACAGAATATATTGATTTAAGATTTACTAATGAAGCATACATTGGCAGCAAAGAAAACACAGGCTTGATTTAATGAAAAAAGAAATTTTAGTCGGATTGGATTTAGGAACAACAAAGGTTTGTGCGGTAATCGCAGAAAAGATTCCTGAACAAAATCGTATAGATGTACTCGGATTTGGAGTTGCACCATCAGATGGGTTACACAAAGGATTAGTAGCAAACATTGGAAAAACTGCTGAAGCTATCAAAACAGCAATGTCTATTGCTGCTAACAGGGCAGGCATTGAAGTAGCTGTGGTTAATGTTGGTGTTGCTGGTGAACATATAACCAGTATTCGTCATAGAAATTATGTAACAATTAATCGTGATGAAAAAGAAATTACAAAAGATGATCTTGATAGATTAGAGGCTGATGTTCGGACAATCAGAATTCCCAGCGATAGACAGATTCTTCATATTATACCGGAAGAATTTTCTATCGATCATCAAAATGGAATTGAAAATCCGATCGGAATGTCGGGTTCAAGATTAGAGGCAAGTAACCACGTTGTGCTTGCTTCAATTCCTGCGATGGAAAACATAAGAAAGTCTGTTGAACGTGCAGGTTATCAGGTTCAGGATTACATACTTCAACCAATAGCGTCAAGCGCATCCGTATTAGAGGAAAGTGAAAAAGATCTTGGTGTTGCTTTGATAGATATTGGTGGTGGAACAACAGATATAGCTATCTATCATAAAAAATCTATTAAGCATACAAGAGTAATAGGAGTAGCAGGTAACCAGGTTACAAATGATATTCGTGAATCACTTGGTGTTATGACTGATGAGGCCGAAAGATTAAAGAAAGAATATGGCTATGCAAGTGAAAGTGCTATCATAAAAGATGAGGATATTTTAATTAAAGGTGTTGGTGCAAGAGGCAATACAAAAATCCCGATCAGCCTTCTTACACAAATTATTAGCTTAAGAATGAAAGAACTTTTTACTCTGGTTGATAATGAATTAAGAACTGCTGGTTTTAAATCTAAATTAAAAGCAGGAATTGTTTTAACCGGCGGAGGTTCATTATTAAGGGGCGTTACAGAATTAGCTGAAGAAGTATTTGGTTTACCTGCACGGATTGGTGTACCGCAAGAACTCGGTGAAGGATTATCTAATGAAATTGAAAGTCCTGAATTTGCAACTGTAGCCGGATTGATCCGGGGAATACCGGGAGGGAAGTCAAGTGAGTATCAGGTCTTGATCAAGAAGCAAAAAGCAAAATCTGAAAATCAGATTGGTAAGATTATTAAAAAAGTACAAGATTTTTTCAACGAATTATAAACTCATTATAGGAGGACCTATGTCGCGATTTGCAACCATCGATAAAGAAAAGCCGATGTCAGCAGTTTTAAAAGTTGTTGGTGTTTGTGGTGGAGGCTGTAATGCCATCGAAAGTATGATTGCTCGCGGGTTAAGCGGTGTGGAATACATTGCCGTTAATACCGATTCTCAAGTTCTAAGAAGCAGTACAGCTACGCACAAAGTTCAGTGTGGCGGTGCTATTACTCGCGGCTTAGGTGCCGGAGCAGATCCTAATATCGGAAGGAAATCTGCTGAAGAAGATCGTGACCAACTTGCCGAAGTTCTTTCTGGTAGTGATATGGTATTTATTACTGCCGGCATGGGTGGAGGAACCGGAACAGGTGCAGCTCCTGTAATTGCATCAATAGCTAAAAGTATTGGTGCTTTAGTAGTGGGTATTGTTACCAAACCTTTCCGTTGGGAGGGAAAACAAAGAATGCTAAATGCAGAAAAGGGCATAATGGAATTGCGTCAACACGTTGATAGTTTAATTGTAATTCCAAACGAAAGATTGCTTAACATATTGGATAAAGCTACTAATGCTTTTGCTGCATTTGATAAGCCGAATGAAGTGCTTTACGAAGCTACAAGAGGTATTGCAGATATCATTACAATTGAAGGACTGATAAATGTTGATTTTGCTGATGTCCGTGCGGTTATGAATTCCAGTGGCGAAGCTTTAATGGGATGCGGTATTGCAAGCGGTGAAAACCGGGCAATTGAAGCTGCACAAAAAGCTATTTCAAGTCCGCTGCTTGAAGGTGTAAATATCAAAGGTGCTAAAAGTGTTCTAGTTAATGTTACGGGATCAAGCAGTATGACTATGCAGGAAATTGATGAAGGTAATAGTATTATCTTTGAAGCAGCCGGTGAAGAAGCAAATGTAATTTTTGGAGTTGTTAAAAAAGATGAAATGAACGATTACATTTCTTACACTGTAATTGCTACCGGGTTTGATAGTGCAAGAGGAAATAATTTTAGCAGTAAAAATCAAGCTGTTAAAAAACATACTCCAACTCTTACAGATAATATTCGTGGTGGATTTACTCCAACTCTATTTGGCAGCCCCGAAAATATTGACAGAGATAATCTTGAGATTCCAACAATTATCAGAGTTAACAGTCCAAAGTCTTCTATTGAAGATGATGAAGAAAAAAATACTCCAAGCGGTTTTGCAGTAGAAAATTCAAGATATTCATGGGCAAAAGAAAGAAACGAGAAAAAGGATGATTCTAATGATGACGATAGTTCATCATTCCTAAGAATGATTATGGATTAAGTCATTTATTATTAGCTAAATATTTTTTCAGTAAGTAATTCAGAGAGGATTTATGAGTGATCATCATTCGAATTCTGGGTGTGAGAATATTCTCTCTGCGGATATGATTGAAAAAAAAATATTTAGCAGTAAAGAACATTTCGATCTGCTAGATTGGGTTTTAAAATTAGCAGATAAAATTTTTGTTTACCTTTCCTTCATCGAAGGCGTTATAATTGCAGTCGGATTGATTTATCTTTTTATTAAATAGCTCAAATGATTTTATTCATCAATCAGCCGTGATTCTATCATCACATTTTCATCGTAATCTTGCACAACTATAATACGGTTTGGTCTGCAGCAAACACGGCAGTCTTCCACAAAATCCTGCTTACCTTCAATGGTAAGATCTACCCACACGGAATTTT
>DASVGS010000079.1:0-9448 GCA_036379435.1 Ignavibacteriaceae bacterium | reverse complement strand
CAAAAGATGGGATGATGCATTTAAGAAAGAGATTATAAAATCAAGAGAAATAAGTACAAAAAATCTGGTTAATGCGATTAAATCCTGTTCTATAAAACCTGAAGTTTTTATATCTGCATCAGGAGTCGGTTTTTATGGGGATTGCGGAGATTTGGTACTTGATGAAAAATCACCAAAGGGGACTGACTTTCTTGCTGATGTATGTGAAGTGTGGGAAAGCGAAGCAAGAAAAGTTGGTGAATCAGGAGTCAGAAATGTTCAGATTAGAACAGGATTGGTTTTAAGCACTGAAGATGGAGCATTGAAACAAATGCTTCCGGCATTTAAATTTTTTATTGGCGGCCCGCTGGGCAATGGTAAACAATGGGCTTCATGGTTGCATATAGAAGATATCGTGAATATTTATATTCATGCAATTGATTGTAATAACCTGCAAGGTCCTGTAAATGCAGCATCACCAAATACTGTAAGGATGAAAGAGTTTGCAAGTAAATTAGGAAAAGTTATACATCGTCCATCAATATTTTTTGTACCTAAGTTTGTACTAAAGATCGTAGTAGGAGAGGCTGCAGATGTTGTTATTGCAAGTCAAAAAATAGATGTAAAAAAGTTATTAAACAGTGGATATAATTTTAAATTTTCTGATCTCAGTAAAGCTTTGTATGATCTTCTAAAAACATAATTAAATAAATTCTTCGGTAAACAATTTTTAAATCTGTGCTGTAAATTATATTATGAATAAGATACAATCAGTAAATTGAAATAAAGATTGAATTAATTATTTATGATTGGTGCATCAACAATTAAGCAGGTACTTAGATCATTACGACATAGAAATTACCGTTTGTTTTTTGGAGGGCAGGGAATTTCATTAATTGGTACATGGATGCAGCAGATTGCTTTGGGATGGTTAGTTTATAGATTAACTGATTCCGCTTTTCTTTTAGGCCTGGTAGGTTTTGCCGGTCAAATCCCTACATTTATTTTGGCTTCAGTAGCAGGAGTGCTGGCAGACCGATATAATAAACATAAAATAATTATTATCACCCAAACTCTTGCAATGATTCAGGCCGCAATACTTGCCATCCTCACCTTAACAAATACAATTCAAATTTGGCATATTATTTTACTTAGCATAGTTGTTGGAATAGTAAATGCATTTGATATGCCGACCAGGCAATCTTTTGTTGTTGATCTGGTTGATGATAAATCTGATTTACCAAATGCAATTGCGCTTAACTCATCTATGTTTAATACAGCAAGATTGGTCGGGCCAACCGTGGCGGGAATTTTAATTGCAGTATTAGGAGAAGGATTATGCTTTCTACTTAATGCCATAAGCTATGTAGCAGTAATAGCCGCGCTATATATGATGAAATTTACTTCTAAAAGTGAAATCAGAAAACAAACAGAAGTACTAAAGGGATTAAAAGAGGGGATAAAATATGCATACAGCTTTAAACCAATCAGAATTCTATTAATTTTTCTTGGGCTTGTAAGTTTAACAGGCGGTCCGTACACAGTTTTAATGCCTATCTTCGCAAAGGATATACTTAAAGGTGATGCAAATACTTTGGGCTTTCTGTTTGGAGCAGTTGGTATCGGAGCCTTAATTGGAGCAATTTATCTTGCATCACGCAAAACGGTTTTAGGTCTTGGAAGATGGATAGCAATTTCCTCATCAGTATTTGCCGCAGGGTTAATACTCTTCTCATTTTCACAAAATTTATTTATATCACTTACTTTAATGATATTTACCGGTTTCGGAATGATGGTTCAAATGGCTTCAACCAATACACTATTGCAAACTCTTGTTGATGATGATAAACGTGGAAGGGTAATGAGTCTTTATGTGATGGCATTTATGGGAACAGCACCAATTGGAAGTTTAGTTGCCGGAATATTAGCTAGCAAGTTTGGTGCTCCATTCACAATATTATCAGGTGGAGTAATTTGTTTGATGGGAGGTATTGCGTTTGCAGTATATCTACCGGAATTACGAAAACACATTAGACCACATTATATAAAACTTGGAATACTGCCGGAAGTATCAAAAGGTTTGCAGGCAGCAACACATTTAGAAATGCCGCCAAGTAAATAAAAAAAGGCTGCACTTTATTCGTACAGCCTAATTCTTAAACTAAATTAAAAACAAATTATTAGTATCTATAATAATCCGGTTTGAACGGTCCTTCTACTTTAACACCAATATACTCAGCCTGTGCGGGAGTAAGTACATCCAATTCAACACCAATTTTCTTTAAGTGTAAACTGGCAACTTTTTCATCTAGGTGTTTTGGTAAAGTGTAAACTTTGTTTTCATATCTTTCAGGATGATTCCAGAGTTCTAATTGTGCAAGTGTTTGATTTGTAAATGAATTTGACATAACAAATGATGGGTGGCCTGTTGCACAACCAAGATTTACCAACCTACCTTCTGCAAGAACGATAATATCTTTACCATCAATTGTATATTTGTCCACTTGTGGTTTAATGGTATTCTTTGTTTTACCATAATTTTTATTCAACCATGCCATATCAATTTCTGTATCAAAGTGTCCGATGTTACAAACTACAGTTTTATCTTTCATCAATCTAAAATGGTTTTCATTAACAACATTCATATTACCGGTTGCAGTAACAACAATATCAGCTTCTTTAACTGCATCACTCATCTTCTTAACTTCGTAACCCTCCATAGCCGCTTGCAATGCACATATAGGATCAATCTCAGTTACTATAACTCTTACGTGAGAATTTTTTAATGATTCAGCTGAACCTTTACCAACATCACCGAATCCGGCTACAACCGCAACTTTTCCGGCAAGCATAAGATCTGTAGCTCTGCGTATAGCATCAACAAGAGATTCACGACAACCATATTTGTTATCAAACTTAGATTTTGTTACTGAGTCGTTTACATTGATTGCAGGAATTGGGAGAGTACCTTTTGCCATCCTTTCATATAAACGATGTACACCGGTCGTTGTTTCTTCTGAAAGACCTTTTATTCCGGAAGCTAATTCAGGATAATGATCAAACACCATATTTGTAAGATCACCGCCGTCATCAAGAATCATATTTAATGGTCTTGATTCATCACCAAAAAATAATGTTTGCTCTATGCACCAATTAAATTCCTCTTCATTCATTCCTTTCCATGCAAAAACTGGTACACCGGCAGCAGCAATTGCAGCAGCTGCATGATCTTGAGTTGAAAAAATATTGCATGAGGACCATTTAACTTCTGCACCAAGTTCAACTAATGTTTCGATTAACACAGCAGTTTGAATAGTCATGTGTAAACATCCGGCAATACGTGCACCTTTAAGTGGTTGTTTACCCTTGTACTCTTCCCGCAGTGCCATTAAACCCGGCATTTCAACTTCAGCTAATTCGATTTCTTTTCTTCCCCATTCAGCCAACGAAATATCTTTTACTTTATACTTTAATGAAAAATCAATTTTCTTTTCTAATACTTCACTCATTTTTAACCTTTACTTTTTTAATAATAATTTCTTTTGATCATTTATTAATTACAAAACAACAAATAATCAATAAAAAGTTCATAATCCTAAAATTATTTTTTTGCATATTTTTTAAAAACAGGAACAAGATCAAGATGTTCCCAGGTAAAATCTTTATCATTTCTGCCGAAGTGTCCGTAGGCAGAAGTCTTTTGATAAATAGGTCTTCTCAATTTTAATCTTGAGATAATACCTTTTGGTGTAAGATCGACTTCTTTCTGGATCATTTTTGAAATTTCAGAATCAGGAATTACTCCTGTGCCTTTTGTATCAACAAAAACAGAAATTGGCTGTGCAACTCCAATTGCATAAGAAACCTGAACCAGACATTCTTTAGCAAGTTTTGCGGCAACAACATTTTTAGCAATATGTCTTGCTGCGTAAGTGGCGCTTCTATCCACCTTGCTTGGATCCTTACCAGAAAATGCACCGCCGCCGTGTGGCGCCCAGCCTCCATAAGTATCAACAATAATTTTTCTTCCGGTCAATCCACTGTCTCCATGCGGCCCGCCAATTTCAAATCTTCCGGTTGGATTTACAAAATATTTTGTATTCTTATCAAGATATTTTTCAGGAATTACTTTTTTGATTACGTGTTTAATTACATCAGACTTTATTTTACTTTGCTTCGCATCTCCATCGTGCTGAGTAGAAATAACAACTGCATCAACTCTTAATGGTTTTCCATTATCATCATATTCAATTGTAACCTGTGATTTTGAATCCGGACGAAGATAGGGCATAAGTTTTGAATTTTTCTTGCGTATGTCCGTAAGTTTTTTTACAAGTTTATGAGCATACATAATTGGCATAGGCATAAGCTCTGGTGTTTGATCGCAAGCATAACCAAACATTATTCCCTGATCACCAGCGCCGCCTGTATCAACTCCCATAGCAATATCAGGGGATTGAGAATGAATTGCATTTAGAACAGAACAAGATTCGGAATCAAATTTATAATCAGCTTTAGTATATCCTATATTCTCAACAGTTTTTCTAACTACCGCAGGAACATCTATATATGTTTTGGTAGTAATTTCACCGCCAACTAAAACTAATCCTGTTGTTACAAAAGTTTCACAAGCTACTCTGGCATGCGGATCGTGCTCATAAATTGCATCAAGTATTCCATCGGATATCGCATCACTAACTTTATCCGGATGACCTTCAGAAACTGATTCTGATGTGAAGAAAAATGACATGTTTTACTATTCCTTTGAATGATTTTTAATATGCTATTCTGATTTTTGAGTGCCAAATTTAACTAATCCCTTCATGATATACAAAATAACTTATACAGGATTTAGCTATCTTTTGAACACTATTTAATGAAAACATGTGATATAAATGAAGACCAAAATAACAGAACTATTAAAGATAGATTTACCAATAATACAAGCCGGTATGGTTTGGGTTTCCGGTTGGAAACTTGCATCTGCAGTGTCTAATTGCGGCGGCTTGGGTTTAATCGGAGCCGGCTCAATGAAACCCGAATTATTAAAAGAGCATCTGCAAAAGTGTAAAGCTGCAACGAACAAACCTTTTGGAGTAAACATTCCGTTATTAAGAAAAGATGCTGAACAACTTGTTAATGCTTGTTTGGATGAAGGAGTAAAAATATTTTTTACATCTGCAGGTAATCCCAAAACATTTACAGCAGGGTTAAAGGAAAAAGGTTGTACAGTAATTCATGTTGTTGCAAATCTTAAATACGGTCTTAAATCTCAGGAAGCTGGATGTGATGCTGTTGTTGGTGAAGGTGTAGAAGCTGGCGGGCATAATGGGGCAGATCAGTTAACTACATTTTGCCTGATTCCCCAATTAGTTGATAAACTTAGCATTCCTGTTGTCGCTGCCGGAGGTATTGCTGATGGAAGAGGGATTTTAGCAGCACTTTCTCTTGGCGTAGATGGAGTACAGATCGGAACCCGGTTTGCCGCAACTGTTGAATCATCTGCTCACGATAATTATAAACAGGAGATTATTAATTCCGGTGATCAGGATACAACATTAGCATTTAAGAAAATCGGGCTGGTTAGAATGATAAAAAATGATTTTGCCATTCGTGCGATGAAAGCAGAATACGAAGGCTGGAATGAAATTCAACTTAGAGAATTACTTGGATCAAAGCGGGAACGTGCAGGAATTTTTGAAGGTGATCTGGTTGAAGGTGAACTTGAAGCCGGACAAGGTGTGGGATTGATAAATGATATTCCAACTGTTAAAGATTTGTTTGATAGACTAATGAAAGAATATTATTCAGCTAAAGAAAAGATTAAGATAATTTGATTTTAAAATATCAGATAAATAATCCGTAATTATCTTCTTTGAAAAAATTATTTTAGATAGTTCTCAATCACTTCATCAACATTTTTTGCAGTTGGAAAGAAAGAATGAATTTTTCTTAATACTGCTTCCACAACTGCATCCGGGCAGCTTGCACCGCTGGTAAGTATAATATCAACTACATCTTTTGATGGAAGAAAATTATCTGTTTTAATTTCGCTGTGTTTGTGAAGATCAAAATGCAAAATAGATTTATCACTTAGAATCTTTTCTTCGGATGAAATAAAATATGTTGGAAGTTTTTCTTCGCACAACTCAACAATGTGTGATGTGTTTGAACTGTTATATCCGCCAACCACAATTGCAAAATCAGCGCTTTCTTTTAACAATCCATAAGTTGCTTCCTGATTATCATTAGTTGCATAGCAAAGTGTATCGCGTGTGTCTGCAAAATGCTCCTTTAAGTTTTCAATGCCATATTTTTTAATCATTGTTTCTTTAAGCAGATCCGCGATAGCCTGCGTTTCTGTTGCAAGCATTGTTGTTTGGTTTACCACTCCAACTTTTTGCAAATCATTTTTATAATCAAACCCATCAGAAAGTTTTCCGGCAAAAGTTTTATAAAATTCCTCCTCAGATTTTTCACCAAGAATAAATGAAGCCAGTAATTTTGTTTCTTTAATATCTCTGACAATAACAGCGGGTGCCTTTGTTTTGCTGTGCGAAAATGTAGCCCGTGTTTCTTCGTGATAAGATTTACCATGAATAATAATTGTAAAATCATCTTTGCCTAATTGTTCGCTTCTGTTCCAGACTTTTTCTACAAATGGACAGGTAGTATTATAGGTATAAGGATTAATTCCGATTTCATTTAATTTTTTTTCTATTTCAAGCGTCGTACCAAATGCTGGAATGATAACAATATCATCTTTGCTTAGTTCACTCCATTCAACTAAGTGTCTGCCGCTGGTATCCATTAAAAATTTAACACCTCGTTTTTCCAGATCATTATTAACACCGGGATTATGAATCATCTCGCTTAATAAATAAATTCTTTTACCCGGATTTTCTTCGATAGTTTTGTAAGCAATTTCAATCGCATTTTCTACTCCATAGCAAAATCCAAAATGGCGTGCAATAAAAAATCTTACAGAACCAAAATTTAAAATGGTTGGTGTAAAATCTTTTTTACGCGGATCAAAATCTTTTCTTGAATTTTTGATTTTGGTTATAAAAGAGCTTCTATAAAAATTGGGAATATCAAACTTTTTCATTCATCATAATTATTTTGTTGTTAACACTAACAAATTAACATTCAATTTAGTTCGGTTATTGCATTAGTTTTAGTGCATCATCGTCAGATATTTCATAATCCATAATTAATTTTTCTTTTGTTGGTCTGTTTAAAAAAAACAGAGCAGTTATTATCAAAAATAAAGCCGCATAGAAATAACTTGCAGTAATTATCATTATGGAGATACTAAAAATATTAGCGCCTTCTAATAGTGCCAATTTAATTATTGTTGCTGTTCGATATGATGTCATTTTATTTACTAATGGCAGACTCTTATCAAATTCAGTAACCTGCTTCGTATAAATATATTTTGATGCAATAATACTTGAAAGAACAACTACAGGCGTTATGAACATAAAGACAGTATTCATCCCGCCAAATCCATTAATATTACCGGATTGAATTAAAAAAATTCCCACAAAAAAGTAAATTAACTGGCCTATAAGTAATGCAAAAAATATAAGATTTAATGAAGGAAAATAATTTGCCTGGATTGAAGAGAGTTCTTTATTCATTTAATAATACCTGTGTTTAGTAAAACGTGTTTTTTTAGAAATATGTAGCTACTTCAGTATATTTGCAATCCAAATTTAGAGAAATGAAATGAATTTATTAGAAAAATTAGAAAGAATTAAAACACGATTTGATCAGATTAACACGCAGCTTTCTGACGCTGCGAATATGAATGATTACGAGAAAATTAAAAATCTTAACAGAGAAAGAATTAATCTTGAAGAGATAATTCAAGCCTATCAAACATATGCTGAAGTCTTAAAAAACATTCAGGGTAACAAGGAAATTATTGCTTCAAAAGGGGATAAGGAGATAATTGAACTTGCAGAATTAGAACTTGAGGAACTAAAAGTTCAAAAGGAAAAAATGGAAGATGAAATTAAAATTATTCTTCTTCCTAAAGATCCAAATGATGACAAGGATGTCATAATGGAAATTCGTGCAGGTACTGGCGGAGATGAAGCTGCTCTTTTTGCCGGTGATTTGTTCAGAATGTACTCAAGGTATGCAGAAATTAAAGGATGGAAATCCGAAATTATTGATATTAGCGATACGGGTTTAGGCGGAATAAAAGAAGTTGTTTTTTCAATTAGCGGAAAAGATGTTTATGGTAACTTAAAGTATGAATCCGGTGTACACAGGGTTCAGCGTGTGCCTGAAACTGAGGGAAGTGGAAGAGTTCACACATCTGCCGCATCTGTAGCTGTACTTCTTGAGGTTGAAGACGTGGAGATAGATATAAATCCGGCTGATTTGAAGATTGATATTTATCGATCAGGGGGTGCAGGCGGACAGAATGTTAACAAAGTAGAAACCGCTGTTAGGATGACCCACCTGCCTACCGGACTTGTTGTTCAATGTCAGGATGAAAGATCTCAGTTGAAAAACAGAATTAAAGCAATGAAAGTTTTAAAAGCAAGACTTTATGATCTTAAATTAAAACAGCAGAATGAGGAACAATCTGCAAAAAGAAAATCAATGGTTGGAAGCGGTGATAGAAGTGATAAGATAAGAACTTATAATTTCCCTCAAAACAGAATTACAGATCACAGGATTGGATTGACGATGTATAATTTATCAAATATGATGGAAGGGCACATCGAAGAATTAATAGAACAATTAAAAATTGCTGATAGAACTGAAAAACTTCAAGCTGTTGATTCGGAGTAAAATGTTTTTTTGGATGAGTTTTATCGGGTTATTTTTTTACGCCAATTAAATTTAAACTTATGTCGTCATCATATTCAGATTGAGTAAACTCATCAAACTTTTTTTGAATAATTTCAAGCGGGTTATCTTCCGGTTTGATGTTCTTTATAATTTCATAAAGCCTATGTTCGCCAAAGCTTTCTAAATTTTTTGCTCTTGAGTCAGTAATACCGTCTGTAGTCAGATAAACCTGCTCACCATTTTTTAGCTGCAAAATATTATCTTCATAATCACCAATCCTGGAAAAGCCAAGCAGAAGTCCTTTTGATTTTATATTTAGTACATCACCACTAGAATTTTTATAAATTATCGGAATATCACCTGCACCCGAGTACTTTAGTTCAAAAGTTTTATTATTGATAATTATAATTGATAAAGTTGCAAATACTTCAGAGATTTTAGTATCTCCGTAAACAGTAAGGTTTACACGTTGTAAAATTTCAGACGGAGAAAATTCTTTTGCATCCTGCAAAACACTTCTTAAAGCACTTCTAATATAACCGGCATAAGCGTAAGCAAAATACCAGGCACCCCATTTTTTACCCATCACATCACCAAGAATAATAGCCAGATTATCACTGTCTAATTTGTAGTAATCCAGAAAATCGCCGCCAGGGAT
>DASVGS010000078.1:0-2014 GCA_036379435.1 Ignavibacteriaceae bacterium | reverse complement strand
CAGCAATTTGATTACGTATCTTAAAATATTTTTGATCGTTATTCATACACTGATATGTTCAACCATTGGTTTAGTTGTGATATTTATAGACAGGAGTTTTACTCTTTATCACTATCTCGCAAAAATTTTTCCATTAGGAATATTAATTATTTCCGGTGTTCGTGTTAAAGTATCAGGTATGGAAAACATAAATAGAAAAGACGTTTATGTTTTTGCATCAAATCATTCAAGTCAACTTGATATAACAGCATTACAGTGGGGTGTTCCTAATCGGTTAAGTATGATATTTAAAAAAGAACTTGCACGTATTCCATTTTTTGGCTGGCAGCTTTATTTAGGTCCTTATGTGGTTGTTGATAGAAAAGATCCGCAGGCAGCAATGAAAAGTTTAAAAGAAGCCAAAAAAGTAATGGATGAAAAAAAAATATCGGTATTGGTTTTTCCTGAAGGTACAAGAAGTGAAACGGGAGAAGTTCAATCATTTAAACGAGGTGCTTTTTATCTTGCATCTCACAGCGGCTATCCGATTGTGCCAATAACAATAAATGGCACAAAAAAAATTATGCCCAAAGGATCATTTAAATTAAAAAGCGGTACTATTTATTTACACTTTGATAAACCAATACCAACTGATAATATCAAAACCAAACAGGAAGAAATTGCATTGATGGAAAAAGTTAGAGAAATTATTATAAGCAATCAGAAGGAATATGAATAATGCCCGTAACAAAAAAAGATATTGAAAAAATAGCTGAACTTGCAAATTTAAAATTATCTGAAACTGAGTTGGAGGGTTTTACTCCTGAGATGAATGAAATTTTAAATTATATGGAAAAACTAAACGAACTGGATACAGAAAACGTTGAGCCGCTTGCTCATCCCGTTGAACAATCAAATGTTTTTAGAGATGATATTTTAAAATCATCAATCAGTACAGAAGAAGCATTAAAAAATGCTCCATCAAATGATGAAAAACATTTTAAAGTTCCTAAAGTGATTGGGGATAAATAATGGCAAAGAAGGGGAAACCTAAAAAAACTAATCCGTTTATTCTGGGAGTTATTCCAGCAAGATTTGCCTCAACAAGATTGATGGGAAAACCTTTAGCTGATATTGGCGGCAAAACTCTTCTTCAGCATACTTTCGTAGGAGCGAGTAAATCAAAGCTAATGAATCAAATAGTAATTGCCGTGGATGATGAGCAGGTAGCAAAAGCTGCTAAGGCATTTGGTGCAACGGTGATTATGACTCCAAAAGAATGTCCTACCGGTTCAGATAGAATTGCTATTGTTGCAAAAGAATTTCCACGTGCAGATATTATTGTGAACATTCAGGGTGATGAACCATTCATTAGCGGAATGATGATTGATCAGGCAATTGAACCATTGCTTTTTGATGATGAGGTTAATGTTTCAACTCTTGCAAAACTGATTGATAATGTTGAAGAATTCAACTCACCTTCAGTAGTAAAAGTTGTTTTTGATTATAAAAATTTTGCTCTTTATTTCTCACGTTCGCCAATACCCTTTGTGCGTGATGCCGTTAATGATGAGGAAATGCTTGAGAAAGCAGATGTATATAAACATGTTGGTTTATATGTTTATCGAAAAGAATATTTATTAAAGTTTACCAAACTTGAACCAACAGATCTTGAAGTATGGGAGAAACTAGAACAACTAAGAATGCTGGAAAACGGTTTTAAAATAAAAATTGTAGAGACTGAATATGATAGTTTCTCGGTTGATACACCTGAAGATTTAGACAAAGCAAGAAAAATTTATTCCAAACTAAAAAAGATTGAATTAGCGAAATGATCAAACCAAGTAAAGTACCTCTTGCACAAAATCCAACTCCGTTACAGGTAATTAAATTTGAAGGTAAAAATTTTTTTATTAAAAGAGATGATTTGACCGGATGTGAATTATCAGGTAATAAAGTGCGAAAACTTGAATATCTGCTTTATGATGCAAAAAAAGCGAATGCAGATATAATTTTTACCTGCGGAGGTGATCAG
>DASVGS010000077.1:0-3318 GCA_036379435.1 Ignavibacteriaceae bacterium | reverse complement strand
TTCAGTCTTTGCTATTGCAAAAGTGTCTACTAGAAAGAGCGATGTTGAAGTATAAAGTGTATCAGTATTTAAATTTGCGATGTAATTAAAAGAAAAACCTAATCTCAAATCACTAAAAACATCAATATTTAGATCTTTAGCTAAATTTGATGAAATAATTCCGGCAGTAGTTCCAAAACCGGTAGTTCTTCTGTTATTTTCATAAATGGTATTGATATTTGAATTATTATCCTCAAACTCAACTGTGGAAAGATAATTTTGATTTCCAAAATAATAATCGAGTGTGGCACCAGCTGAAAAACCGAAAGGCAAACCTACGGAAGATCCTAAAAATATTTTTGAGAGTCCTCCCTTACCTTCGTAAAGTATTTTATAAGTCTTTATAGATTCATCCACATAAGTTAAATTTTGTACAGCTTTATAACTTACTCTTGAATAGGGAACCAACCCTAATACTGCTCCAATTCCATAATCTCTACTTATTGGAAAACCGAATGTAAATCCTTTAAATTCTGTTTCACTTGTAAATTTTGATTGATTGGCATCTGATATTAAATCACCTCTGTACCCGAATGAAAATTCTACCCTTGTACGGGTTAATGCAGACCAACCGGCTGGATTGGTTACAATTATATGATCAGCATCTAATATAGAAACTCCAAGATCACCAATGCCAATCATTCTGGGTGAATAACCATATTCAAGATCACCGATTCCATATCTTGTATAAACAGAACTACTCTGAGCATTAAGAGTTACAATTCCACATAGTAGAACTGTTGTTATAAAAAGGATTTTTCTCATCAAAATTTATTTCTTTCTTGAGTAAACAATTTCTAATTTGGGTCTTTGTAAAACATTAGCAGAGTTACTACCTTTTATGGCAAATATTTCAACTCCTCTTTGTTCACCGGTGGCTCTTATTAACATACCTTGATTATCAACATTATTATTCCAGGCCCGCACGATGTTTGTAATTGTACCTGTAAAAGTTGAACCGCTTCTGTTTAATGCATAAAGATAATTAGTATTTATCTCTCTTTTTGCTGAATCACTAAAAAGATATACACTTAATGAATTTGTAAAATCACTTCCTGTTTTAGTCTGCAAAGTGTCTAATGTTAAAGTTAGTTTTGCAGAACTGATTGTTGCACCGGACGGTAAAACGGATAGATCAAACCACAGTTTTCCTTCAGATGTAAGGCTTGATTGAATTGATAAATTTTCATTACCCGTATTAGGTATATCGCCAAGTACTACGCTAACATCTACAGCGATGTATCCAACAAGAGTATCAGTGTACGCTCCGGGTTTTTGTACAACAACACGCATTCTTGGATCATTTATTCCGCTAACATTAAATGCAGTAAATCCTAAAACTTTATTAGTATTTTCCGTAGGTGTTAATACTATGCCATTATTAGAAGCCAATGAGGTATCAACATAATTTTTTAACCAGGATGACGCTAATGTGTTTTCCAGATGAAAAGAATAAGTTGTATCGTTAGAAGTGGATCTGTTGGTGCTTACGTCATTATTATCATAAGATAATGTTGCAAAACTATCAGCAGTAAAAGTTGATGAAGACCAACCGCTGTTTATCTTGTGCACTTGATAATCAAACACAGCGGATGAATCACCAAAAATATAATTCTTAGTCATTTCTACATAAGAATCGAGTACGGTTAAATTGTTTGCTTCAATTTCTGATTTAATAGAATCGGGGATGACAAATGCGAATCGCATTAAGGTATTGGCAGTTACATTTTGGGCTTTACCAAGTAATAGTTGATCTGAATTACCAAGATTAACCACTTTTTTAAATGAGTTAGATTGTTGAGGAATTGAATCAACTGATGAATCTAACTTTAACACCTCAATTCCATCCTGGGGAAGAAAACCAATACCTAAATCTGATGGAGAATCATTACATCCGATCAATAATAAAATTGTACTTACGGAAATGAGTGCAAGAAATATTTTTTTAATCACTAAGGGTTACTCCGGTAGAATCTTTAATAATAAACTTATAAGCTTCGTTTAAATTTTCGGCTACAAAGCTTGGAAAATTATTTTCTTTTTGCAAGATAGAAATACTTTCTATACCATTACCTGTTTTAACTAATATCGTCTTCAATTTAGCATTTATGCCTGCTTCAATATCAGCAACCGAATCTCCAACGAAGTACGATTTGCTCAGATCAATATTAAATTCTTTAGCTGAGTCTAAAATCATTTTGGGCGAAGGTTTTCTGCATTCGCAATCTTCTTTACTACTAAAATCGGGATGAAATGGGCAATAATAAAATGCATCTATTTGTACATTAAAATCTAATAACTTTTTATTCAATTCATTATTTACAGAAATCACCTGTTCATCAGATATCAATCCTCTTGCAATACCTGATTGATTTGAAATAACTATAAGCTTGAATTGAAATTTATTCTTGAGAGCAGCTAGCACAACGCCGGTATCCGGAAATAATTTTAAATCATCTATATTTCCTAAATACCCGGGGTCATAATTCAGAGTACCATCGCGATCCAGAAAAACAGCTTTACTAAGCATCAACTAATCTGAAGATAACATTGTCTTATAGAGCTCGATGTATCTTTTAGCAGAAACATCCCAACTAAAATCTAACTTCATACCAGCACGCATAATTTTTTGCCAGATTTTTTTATCTTCAAATACTTTTAGAGCTCTTTTAATTTCTTTCAGCATTTCTGCAGCATCATATTTCTTAAATACAAATCCGGTGCCTTCTTCAGTTTTGTCATTATACTTAATAACAGTATCTGCCAGTCCGCCTGTCTCCCTTACAATTGGTACTGTTCCGTAAACAAGACTATACATCTGGTTCAGACCGCAAGGTTCATATTTGGATGGCATTAGAAACATATCTGCACCAGCTTCAATTAAATGAGCTAGTTCGTCGTTAAACCCAAGATAGCTTGCAAATTTCTTTGGATATTTTGATGACATCTTATCAAAGAATGTATGATATTTAGTTTCTCCCGTACCAAGTAATATTATTTGAACATTTAATTTCATCAAATCATTAAAAGCTTTTTGAACCAGATCCAACCCTTTCGAATCAAACAATCTGGAGATTAAGCCAATTATTGGTACAGATTCATCGTATACTAAACCAAATCTTTCAGCTAACTCTTTTTTATTCGTTAATTTTTCTTCGATATTTTTTTGTGAATAATTTGCAGGAATTAGCTTATCTTTTTCCGGATTCCAGACATTTCTATCAATTCCATTTACGATCCCGTAAAGTGAATCTTTTCTTTTAGCCAAAACATCTTTTA
>DASVGS010000076.1:0-2095 GCA_036379435.1 Ignavibacteriaceae bacterium | reverse complement strand
ATTATTCCACCAATCCATAAACCGCCGTCAAAAATATGTTCAATTCCGGAACCTTTAGGATATTCACAGCTTGGTTGATCCGGCCATAAAGAAAAACCGTTTCCGTAAGTGCCAAAATTAGTTAATGTTAATCCTATGTTTCCAACAGTTGTGTACTTTGAATTATCATCATCCATTGGTTTTTGAAGGATTGTCTGGTTTTCTTGAGCAGATATATTAATTGAAAATAATATTTGCGGGAGAAGAATAAAGAATGCGGATTTTAATTTCATTATGTAATTTTTTTTCGATAGTACATAGTTAATTTTTTGCGAGCCTAAAATAAGCAGATTATTGCTAATAAGAAATGAATTTTAATATCAAAAAATTGTTATTAATTATCTTTAAAAATAGCTCTTGCATGCTCATCTGCATGATAAGAACTTCGAACCAACGGAGAAGATTCTACAATTTTAAATCCCATTTTTAATCCTTCCTCTTTGTACATTTTAAATTCATCAGGTGTAACAAAGCGATCTACAGGAAGATGATCTTTAGTGGGTTGTAGATATTGTCCGATAGTTAAAATATCGCAGCCATGCTCTACTAAATCTTTCATTAACTGCAATACTTCTTCAGGTCTTTCACCTATCCCCACCATAATTCCACTTTTTGTTTTAAGTCCATTGGATTTAAACCACTTTATTAAATCTAAACTTCTGTCGTATTTTGCTTGCGGACGAACTGCATGATAGAGTCTTGGGACAGTTTCTAAATTATGATTTAATATATCAGGTGGATTTTGCATTATTATTTTAAAAGCTTCTTCTTCACCTTTAAAATCCGGAATAAGTATCTCAACTGTACAATCCGGTTTTTGTTCACGAATTAATCTAACACATTCTTTAAAGATAAAAGCGCCGCCGTCTTTTAATTCATCCCTGTTAACAGAAGTAATTACAACGTGTCTTAAATTTAACTCAACTACTGAAGCTGCTACTCGGTTTGGTTCTTCTACATCAAGTTCATTTGGTATTCCAACCTTTATGTTACAAAATCCGCAGGTGCGTGTGCAGGTATCTCCAAGAATCATAAATGTTGCAGTACGATGATTCCAGCATTCAGAAATGTTAGGACATTTAGCCTCTTCGCAAACTGTATTCAACTTTTGCCTGCGCATAAGGTTTTTAACATCGGAGTAATTTTCTCCAATTGGTAAACGAACTTTAAGCCAGTCTGGTCTTTTACCTAAATCTTTATTTGCTTTTTCAGCTTCTTCTTTAAATACTTTTTGATGTTGATTTATCTTTATCATATTTTTTTCTTTTTTAGCTTCTCACATTCCGATTGGCTCTGCGAATTGTCTGAAATAAATTCAAGACAATTTTACTAAATGCAATCGCAAGCAATTTCTAATTATTTTATATCTTCAAAAGTTTCTAACAATTCTTTAATATTTTTCAGGAACAATCCGCCTAACATACCATCTACCAATCGATGATCGTGCGATAGAGTTAGAGCAACTATATGTCTTACTGCAAAAGTATCAGAGCCATCCACTTCAATAACAACAGGTTTTTTCTGTACTGCACCAACTCCAAGTATTGCAACTTCCGGCTGATTAATAATTGGTGTTCCAAATATAGTTCCAAACACACCATAATTTGTTATCGTAAAAGTTCCGTTTGAGATATCATCAGGAGTTAATTTTTTTGTTCTGGATCGATTTGCAAGATCAGCAATAGCTTTTGCCAATCCGATTATATTTCTATCTCCGGCACCTTTAATATTTGGTACAATTAATCCGGTTGGTTCTACTGCAACAGCAATACCAAGATTTATATATTTCTTCTGAAGTATTGTATTTCCATCAATACTTGAATTTACAAGTGGATATTTCTTTAACGATTTTACTACTGCATCCGCAATGAAAGCCATGTAAGTAATCTTTGCATTTTCATTTTTCATAATTTCATCTTTTTTGGTATTTATAAAATTATGAATCCTTGTCATATCAACTTCAATAAGTTCAGTAACATGTACTGAAGTATCACGACTCAGCACCATATGATCCATTATCCTCTGTCTGATGTTGTCCATTGGAATCCTTTCAACA
>DASVGS010000075.1:0-3307 GCA_036379435.1 Ignavibacteriaceae bacterium | reverse complement strand
TTAGTTATCATTTCTTGATGCAGTTATCAGTAAATTGAGACTATTTAAGGTTAATACTATATTGCCTGCACAAAATTATTAATTAGGAATAAAATTGAGAATTCTGGTATCAAATGATGATGGAATAGATTCGGTAGGAATCTTTTCTTTAGTTGAAGCGTTAAATGAAATTGCAGAAGTAACTGTTGTTGCTCCGCATAAAGAACAAAGCGCAGTAGGACACGCAATAACAATGCAAACGCCTTTAAGAGTTTTTGAGTATCAAAAAAATGGTAAATTTTTTGGATACGCAATTGACGGCACACCTGCAGATTGTGTAAAAATTGGGATGAGAAATCTTATGACTACACCGCCTGATTTAGTTGTATCGGGTATTAATCATGGTTCAAATACTGCAATAAATATTATTTATTCCGGAACAGTATCTGCAGCAAGAGAAGCTGCAATTATGGATGTTCCATCAATAGCAATATCTGTTGCAAGTCATCAGGTTTTGGATTTTACTTTTGCATCTAAAGTAGCAAAATTACTTTCATTAGAAGTGAACAAACGTGGTTTGCCTGTAGGAACTATGCTGAATGTTAATGTACCCAATTTGCCTGAAGATCAGATTGCTGGTATGGTTGTAACCAAACAAGGTAAATCCAAGTGGGATGATATTTATGAAATGAGAATAGATCCATATGGAAGAAATTATTATTGGCTTACTGGAAATTTAATGGATGTAGATCAATCGATTGATATTGATCAGGCTGCAATTAAAAATAATTATGTTTCAGTTTCACCAATCCATTTTGATCTTTCAGATTATCAAACATTTGATAAAATGAAAGAGTGGAAAATTGAGAATCTGCTTAATGGCAAAAGAGATTGAGATTTTTCAAATAGATGCCTTTACCGGGGAAGCATTTTTAGGTAATCCCGCAGGGGTAACATTTTCAAATGATCTTTCTGAAGATGAAATGATATTAATTGCGAGGGAAATGAATCTTTCTGAAACTGCTTTTATCAGTAATTCAAACTCTGCTGACTATAAACTTCGCTGGTTTACTCCAACAAAAGAGGTTGATTTGTGCGGTCATGCAACTATCGCATCTCTGCATTATCTTTTTGAAAAAGGTAAAGTATCACAAAATCAAAATATTAAATTTGAAACACGCTCAGGTATTATCAATTGCTCCATAACAAATGGAAAATATTTGATGCAATTACCACTTCCTCATTTATCCGAATTTGATGGTTGTAAAGAAGAAATTCTTGATGCTCTTGATTTGGAAAGACTGGAAGTAAGTGATTTACCTTTTATTATTCTTGATAACGGATACCTTTTCATTTGTGTTAAATCTCTAAAATCTCTTCAGAAGATCAAACCAGATTTTAAAAAATTAAAATTCTTAAGTGAAAGTAAAAAAGAGTTTTTTGATCTATCTATATTTACCACAGAAACTATTGAATACGATTCTGCAGCACATATAAGATTTTTCGCACCCTATCATGGTATTGATGAAGATCCGGTAACAGGTTCCGCTTGTGGCCCATTACTGCTGGTGCTAATAAAATTAGGGTTAGTAAATAATTATATAGATAATTCTTTTGTAAAAATTGAACAGGGAGACACCATCAATCGAAAAGGAAGAGTTGATGTAAAATTTAATTATGATACTAACGAGCTTTTTATAGCAGGTAAAGCAGTTTCAGTTTTTAAAGGATGGCTAAAATTTTAATGTTTGGATTTGATAAAATAGACTTAAGTTTTTCATTTAATGCAATTTACTTCTTTATCGGTCTCATCTTGTTAGCTGCATATTCATTTTATATTTATAGATTCACACTACCGCCAGTTTCAAAATATAAAAGATTTTTACTCACAATAATCAGATCGCTTGCACTCATAATTTTATTATTTGTTTTTTTTGAACCGGTTGTAACTTTAACAAAGAAGAATATTATAACACCATTAAACTTATTCTTCTTTGATAACAGTAAATCAATTACAATCAATGATGGAAGTAACAGAGTCAGTACGATAAAATATTTATTTGAACAGACAAAAAATACAAACCTGAATGGTAGAAAAGAGATTTATACTTTCGGATCTGAAGTGAAACCAATTAGTGATGATAGTCTGAATAGCTTAAACTTCTCAGAATCAAATACAGATTTTGCAAAGATATTTTCTAAAATAGATTATAACGAAACTAATATTGCATCCATTACAATCGTTTCTGATGGAGTAATAACTGAAGGCTCAACACCAATTTACACGGCTGAAAAAAATGGGACTCCGGTTTTTACAGTCGGAATTGGAGACAGCAGTAAGAAAAATGATGTTGAACTAAAAAACATTATCAATAATGAATTTATTTACGCAGAATCGCCAACTACTATTCTTGCAACAATTTTGAATAAAGGATTTGCAGGAAAAACTTCACAGATTTCTTTGTTTGAAGGTTCGCAATTAATTCTTCAGAAAAATATAGAGTTAAGTGCCAGTGGCGTAAACTCTGTGTCACTTGATTACACACCGCAGCAGAGTGGTGAAAAAAAACTTTCATTAAAGGTCAGTAATCAGGAAAACGAATCTAATTATGCCAATAATCAAAAAGTATTTTATGTAAACGTTCTAAGCAATAAAATTAATGTTCTGCTTTTAGCCGGTAATCCTTCAGCAGATTTAACCTTTATTCAAAACTCACTTGCTCTGGATAAAAATTTAAAAGTAAGTACGTTAACGCAAATTGAAGCGGGAAAATTTCTTGAACAAAATCCTCAATCAAAACTTGATAGTGCAAATATTATTTTTTTAATTGAATTTCCGAACAATTCTTCTAATGAGGATTTTGTAGCGCGATTGTATAACAAACTGGAAAACCAAAATACTCCGTTTTTCCTTTTACTTTCACAATCAGTTGATCTGAATAAATTAAATAGGATTAATAATCTGCTGCCATTTTCAATTCAACTGATGGATAAAAATTATTTACAGGTGCAGCCCGATCTGCAAATAAGTGAAGCAGAAAATCCGATTTTAAAAAATAATTCCATAAGTGAATGGAATAATCTTCCGCCAATTTCCCAACCGATTACTTCCGTTACTTTAAAACCGGAGAGCAAGCTGCTTGCTAAAGTAAAAGTCAATAATCAACCAAGAAGCAATCCATTAATCGTTAGCAGAAGTTTTGGATCAAAAAGATCAATAGCTGTTATCGGTAAGGATATTTGGAAATGGAAACTGCAGACCGCAACAAAAAATTTAACACTGTTTGATAATTTTATTTTTGGATCAACCAGATGGTTAAATGCGCCG
>DASVGS010000074.1:0-4146 GCA_036379435.1 Ignavibacteriaceae bacterium | reverse complement strand
GGCGAACCGGCGCTTAAATCTGTAATTGGATCAGGCGCAGTTGAATCCGGTGTACCTAAACTTAAAAAAGCAGCGTATACATTAATTAATCCATTTCCATAGTTATTATCCTCACCGGCTGCACCAAGATCAACAGCAGTGTTATATAATGCTTCCAGAATTTGTTTACCGGTTAAATTTGGAGCGAATTGTTTTAGCAAAGCAACGGCGCCAGCAACATGCGGTGCTGCCATTGAGGTTCCGCTGAGAAGATTATAACCAGTAGATGTACCGGATGAACGAACATTTACTCCGGGTGCAGAAACCTCGGGTTTAATTAATAGTGATCCTGTTCCGCCGCAAAGTGATGGTCCCCGGCTGGAAAAGCTTGCTATCGGATTTGTATTTCCTCCGATATATAAAGCGCCGTCTATAGCTGCGGTACACATTACATTTACATTATTGGTGTTAATATTTTTAGGTTTTGTAATTGTTGATGTTCCCGGTCCGTTGTTACCTGCAGAAAAAATTACAGCGATACCTGCTGCTTCAACAGCATCAAGTGTGGTTTTGTAAATTCCTGAGCATTCATTAGTAACATCAGGATCGTACCAGCTGTTATTTATTGCATCAGGCATATCATCAATTGTTAAAGGATTACCATCGGGATCGATTGACCACTGAAAAGCGGCAACTGAGTTTGATGTGTGAGGGCTTGAACAGATTGTTTTTGCAGCAATCCATTCAGCATCCGGAGCAACACCAACAGTATCAAATGTTGTTTGCGATCTGCCGACCATTATACCCATTGTGTGGCTTCCATGTCCATCACAATCACTTGGTGTTGTTGTTCCTGCAGGATCAAACCAGGCCTGATTGGACGGAACATGATTTCCTCTCCATTTATAATTTAATGCAGGATGATTAGGATAAACACCGGTATCAATATCCATTACTAATCTGCCCTGTCCTGTAATTCCCTGAGCCCAGAGTAAATGAGCATTTATTATTCTTAATCCGGGTTCAACAGATTCAGTTCCATCAACATTTTCAGGACCTTTTTCAGGCCTGTCAAGTTCAAGTAAAGCATCAAGATCAAGTTCAGCAACATCAAGTCTGTTCATTAATTCATAGATAACAGAAGATCTTGCTTCTATAGCAAACATATTTGAAATCCAGAAAGCCTCATAGGTATATACCTCAGCCGTTTCCGATTTTTGGAGAAAATATTCTTTCAACCCGTTCTGGGTATTTTCTGCATTTTGTTTAAGAGCAGTAATTACCTGATAAGCTCTTTGCTGTAATGTAGATTTTTGAGCATACAGTTGTTGATCAAGTGTTGCCAAATCTACCTGTGAACGAAGAAGAACGATTACTTTAATATAATCAGTCGGGTTAGCTTTATTTAAAGCTTCTTGCAGTCTTGTACTTACCTCAGCCTGGGGAAAAGAAATTGTTGCAGTAAGTAAAAGGATGGATAAAAGTAGCAGTTTTTTCAATGTATTACTCCTTATTGTTTTACATCTAAATTTAACAACTTATTATTAAGTGTTCAACCTTTGCAGAAATTTATCTTACTTTGTAATTAATAACTATTGATAAAGTTTATAATTGGACAATTGCTTTTTTGATTAAGGACATATACTTTTAGTACAGTAAAATCAACAAGAACTAATAACAATTAAAAATTGTATACAGAATTAACAGACATCGAATTATTTGAGCGGGTAATAAACCGGGATTCTAAAGCTTTGGAAAGCCTGTATGACAGGTACAGTTCTGTGATGTACACTTTAGTTAAGCGCATTGTTTCTGATAAGGAAAAAGCTGAAGAAGTACTTGCAGATATTTTTGTTATTATCTGGAAAAAAAGTTCAATGTTCGATATCAGCTGCGGAAATCTATATTCGTGGTTAATTAATCTTACCAGAAACAAATCATTGGATTTAATAAGACGTGAAAGAGCTATTGTAACGGATGAGTATACAGATGAATATGAAAATAAATTTATCCTTCCACTAATATCCGCTCTTATACCATCAAACGATTTAGAAAAAGTACTTGTCAGTAGAGATAAAATTTATTCGGCTTTTCATAATTTGACAGAAGCACAGCAATATGTTTTATCATTAGCTTATTATGATGGATTGACTGAACCTGAGATTGCAAGAAAATTAAACATACCTTTGCTTACAGTTAAATCTAAAATAAGAGTTGTTCTTAACACTCTTTGTGACATTCTTGCAAAAGAGGATGAACGATGATTGATGAACAAAAAATTATAGGTATGCTTCAGGCTAAAGCTTTGGGCTGCCTTGATCCTGAAGATGATAAGCAAATGCAGGATTTTATAAATGAAGGACATCAATTTCCCTGGGACGAATTAGGTAAGTATCAAAATGCAGCATCACTTTTACCGATTAGTTTAAGTATAGAATTACCCAATGCCGAACTTAAAGACCGTGTTGCTTTAAAATTAATTAAACTAAGCGAACAACTGCGGGCAAATAAAATTTTGGAAGAAGATAAGTTTGAAGCAGATGATGATTATGAAGATAATGCAGAGGTATTTACAAATATAGAAGAAACTACAGTTGAATCGCCTATCGAAATTGAACATGATGAAACAGAAGTTGAAGATAATTTAGTTTCTTCAATGATACCGGAAGAGAATAACTTTGATCTTGATGAAATAACATTACCGGAATTTGATTCAGGAGCAGTATCTGAAGAGAATGCAGGAGAAGAAATCGAAATTGATACTTCTGTTGAAACTGCAATCGAGGAATCAAAAATTGATGTTCCCCAAATTGAAGAAATGAATGTTGATGAAATTTTAAAGGAGAAAGTACCGGTTGAATCCAAACACTCTGAAACAATAGGAGAGTTAGTAGCAGAGCAAAATCAAAAGATTAAAGAATTGGCAGAGCAGGATACACAAACCGATTTAAGCAAAAGAAGTGTTGCCGATAAAATGTTTAAAGCAATTGAGCAGGATTTTGATTCATTAAAACTTCATTTTGATGAAAGTGAAAGAAAAGTTACACGCGGAGTTTTAATTGCATATGTTTTAATTGCTGTGCTTCTTGCTGTATTAATATTCTCGTTCTTTAAGTTTAGCGGTGATATTAAAAATCTTGAAAACGAGATTAAAGAATTAAAAAGTAAAAGTACTTCATCTTTAGATAAAGAAATACCAACTAACCCGGATCAGTATCTCTTCTCTTAAATTTTATTGTTATTAATAAAATTATTACCGCTAAAAAAATAAAAACCAGCCAATAATTTTTTATTAATGAATTAACTGCAGATAAATACAGATCAACAGTTGCTGAACCACGGGATATTAACAACCAGATGCCCGCAAAGATACTGAGTGCAGAAAACAAAACAGCAACGCTATTAGTTTTTGTCAATAAATTTGCAATCAACAGGCTTAAACCTAAAATGAATAATGCTGATGGAACAAAAACAGTTCCAAAGTTTAATATTTCATACTTTGTAAATACAAATAAAACTCCACCTGTTAAAAAAATAATTGCGCCAATTACAATTCCTGCTTTATATTGTTTTTGAAAAGACGAATAGAAGAAACTGATTCCCCAAAGCAAGCATGCGTATGAAACTATTTCCAACGCACTAAAAGAAAAAATTCCAATCAAACTAAAAAGCACAATAGCAATTAAGATAATTAACAAATAAAAATTGACTGATTTAAAATTTATCACAAAATTCTTTGCCCCATACTTGATGCAATTAAATCTGCGGCAAACACAGCACTGCTGTTACGAATATCCAAAATTGGATTTACTTCCGCAACTTCAAGAGAAGACATACAACCGCATTCTGCAATTGCTTCCATAAGCAAATGAGCTTCTCTGTAATTTAATCCGCCGGGAACAGGAGTGCCAACGCCGGGTGCAAAATTCGGGTCAATGCTGTCAACATCAAAGCTAACGTGTATGTGATCTACCTTTTCTTTGAACTGTTTTAAGACACGGCTTATAATTCTGTGTATCCCAAGTTTATCAACATCGCTCATTGTATAAACAGCGGGATTAAGTTTTTTAATATTTTTTCTCTCTTCAATATCAATACTTCTGGCCGCAATTACAGCGCAGTTTTCCGGTTTTAATTTTGGTGCAAATCCATAAAAGTTTACAAGAT
>DASVGS010000073.1:0-2331 GCA_036379435.1 Ignavibacteriaceae bacterium | reverse complement strand
TGATGATTTTTTTTATTAATGCATAGAGTTCGGATGGGCACATTATATGATATTGATTTTTTTCTGATCAGACCAATTCCGCCTGTGTAAATTCCTCGTGCATCCTTCTCAAGTTTTATAATTAATTGCATAGTTCTGATTTTTGGTGCTCCGGTAATTGAACCACAAGGAAAAATATTTTTCAAAATATCTGAAAGCATTATTTTCTTTTTTAGTTTTGATTCAATGGTACTAACCATCTGATACACAGATTCATATTTCTCCACTTCAAAAAGATTATTGACCGTTACTGATCCATATTCACTTATCCTGCCAAGATCATTCCTTATCAAATCAACGATCATCACATTTTCAGCACGATTTTTTTCACTTGTCTGCAGTTCATATTTTATAAATTCATCACTTGAATTATTGATTCCTCTTTTTGCAGTACCCTTCATTGGTTTAGAAATTATTTTCCTTCCTTTTACTTCAAAGAATAATTCCGGAGAAAGCGAGATTATTATTTTGCCGTTGTTATTAATTATTGCAGTGTATTTAGCAGATTGATTAAAAACAAGATTGCTGAATAATCCTGAGTATGAACCTTCAAAATCAAACTTACCTTTAACTGTATAATTTACCTGATAAGTATCTCCTTTTTTTATATATGATTTAATTTTATTGATTGAATTTGTAAACTCACTTTTAGAAGTGCTAAGCCTAAATTTTTTGATTATATATTTATCCGGTTCATTAAATTTTATGTTAGTTGAGCTAATAATCTGAACATTTGATTTATCATAAAAAAGGAATTGAATTAGTTTTTGATCTTTAGGTAAAAATTTATTTAATGATTTCTCAAACAAATATCCCGCTTCATAATTCATCATTGAATAAGCAAATTCATATTTGGAGGTAAGTTCATCAATGTAATTTAAATTTTTATTCAGGTTTCTAAGAGCTTTTATCGTTACAATTTCTTCTGGCTTTAAGAATAAATATGATTTACTTTTTCCATAAATAGGTGGAGTATAAAAAAAAGCTGCGTTTGGTTGCTTTATTACTTTATTTATTATTTCTGAAAAATCCATTGGCATTTTTAATAAAACTAATTACTCTTTGAACTCTGTAATGGTTATTTATTACAAATTGGACGCTTAAAACTATAAAGAAACATTTAGTTAATACTATATTAAGTTATCTAAATTAAAATTCATTCTTTATTTTTGATATAGTTAAATTAATAATACTTGAGATCACTTATGAAAAAACCGCAGCTTTCCTTCTGGCAAATCTGGAATATGAGTTTCGGATTTCTTGGTATTCAATTCGGTTTCGCACTTCAAAATGCTAATGTAAGCAGAATTTTTGAAACTCTTGGTGCAAGTATAGATTCTATCCCAATACTATGGATAGCTGCCCCGGTTACAGGTTTGATTATACAACCGATTATTGGACATTGGAGTGATAAAACCTGGAATAAGTTAGGCAGAAGAAGACCGTTTTTTCTGGTTGGGGCTTTGTTAGCCTCAACTGCAATTATTTTTATGCCTAACTCACCTACCCTGTGGATTGCCGCAGGTATGTTATGGATAATGGATGCATCAATAAATATCTCAATGGAACCTTTCCGTGCATTTGTTGGAGACATGCTTCCGTCTGAACAGCGCACTATAGGTTTCTCGATGCAAAGTTTTTTCATTGGCATTGGAGCAATAGTTGCTTCTGCTTTGCCTTACATGATGACCAATTGGTTTGGTATAGCTAATACTGCGGCAGCGGGAGAAATTCCTGGTGCAGTTAAATATTCATTTTACATTGGCGGTATAGTTTTTTTATTAGCAGTTCTATACACAGTATATTCAACAAAAGAGTACTCACCGGAAGAACTTAAATCATTTGCTAAAGAGGTTTCTCATTCAACAAAAATAAAGACATCTAAATTTATTTCATCCAGATCATTTGATAATATTGGAATGATCCTGATCCTGTCAGGATTGCTTGGAGCATCAATCATTTATTTTAATTTTCATCAAACTGATTATGGACTTTACGTTTTGTTTGTCGGTACAATTGTTTTCGGAATAATGAATTTAATTGCCGGATATCTTACAAGACATAAAGTTGTTAAAGGTGGATTGATCTCTATTCTAACCGATCTGTATAAAATGCCGAAAACGATGAAGCAGCTTGCCGTTGTTCAGTTCTTTTCCTGGTTTGCATTGTTTGCTATGTGGATTTACACAACTCCTGCGGTAACTCATCACATTTACGGTGCTTCAGATCCAACTTCAGAATTATATAATAAAGGTGCTGATTGGGTTGGAGTTTTAATGGCTGTTTATAATG
>DASVGS010000072.1:0-4929 GCA_036379435.1 Ignavibacteriaceae bacterium | reverse complement strand
GTTTTGTGAACGCAGGTTCATCGGACAACAAGGGAATTGAAGCTACAGTTTCTTATAAATTTGTTGATGATCAGGAAGAGTTCGTAAATTTAATCAGACCATTTGTAAGCTATTCTTATAATAATTTTAAGTTTATCGATTACAAAACCGCCGCCGGTAATTTTTCCGGAAATGATTTTACCGGTGTAGCCCCAAGTATATTTAATGCTGGAATAGATATTACGACAGTGCCGGGAGTTTATTTTTATGCAACATACAATTTTGTAGCCAAACGCCCTTTAATGGATAATAACACAAAATATGATGACTCTTATAGTGTTATCGATTTGAAACTGGGATATAGAAATCGAATTCAAAAAGATATTACTTTACAGTTTTATGTTGGTATAAATAATTTAACAGATGAAAGATATTCTCCAACAATTGCAATTAATCAGGGAAGTCTTTCCTCAAGAGGATTACCCGTTTATTACAATCCTGCCCCAGGAAAAAATTATTATGGCGCAATAAATTTTGAATATCATTTCTAACGATTAAACAATAATTAATCTTCAAAAAGCGATCAATTGATCGCTTTTTTTGTAACTGATAATCAGAGAAATTTTATGAGTAATGATTGAAATCCTAAAATTTTGAGGTCATTTAATTAATCAAACATTATTAAAAAATCAAATACACTGGTTTAGCGCTATAAATCGTACTTTTTAAAGAATGATAAACAAAAATATTTATAGAAAATCAAGTGGTTTATCTGCATTATTTAAACATTAATTTTTTAAAAAAACACTTTGTTTACTTGCATACAAAACCGAATAAGCGGATATTTCAGATAAGTTTTATAAAAAATTTGCTATGCAAAAAAAAATTACTCTTATTCTTATCTTAAATTCACAATCACTTAACCTACTAGGGAGAAAATATGATTAATCGTTACTCTTTACTTTCGATTTTCTTGCTTCTGTTTGTAACTTTTACTCTGCTGCAAACTAATGTATTTGCACAGGGTGTTACAACTGCAGCTATGAATGGAATGGTAGTGGATTCTAAAGGCGATCCGTTGCCTGGCGCTAACATATTAGCTGTTCACACTCCATCTGGAACACAATATGGAACAACTTCAAGAATAGATGGAAAGTATAATCTTAACGGATTAAGGACAGGCGGACCATATACAGTTACGGTGTCTTTTGTTGGTTACAAACCTCAATTATCTGAAGGACAAATACTTCAATTAGGACAAAATCTAAAATTAGATTTTACTTTGTACGAGGAAGCTGTTGAACTTGGTGCAGTTACTGTTGTTGGTGAAAAAAATGCAATTATTTCCAGCAATAGAACCGGTGCCGGACAAAACGTTACAGCCAAAGATATTGAACTTGTTCCTTCAATTGGTAAAAACTTTAACGAACTTGCAAAACTATCACCTCAATTTTCCGGTAACAGCTATTCAGCTGCAAGCAGAAACAACAGATATAACAATATTCAAATTGATGGTACACAGTACAACGATTTATTTGGTTTAGGCGCATCAGGTACACCTGGTGGACAATCAGGAACCAATCCAATTTCTATTGATGCTATTGATCAGTTTCAGGTTGTTATTGCTCCTTATGATGTAAAATATGGTGGTTTTACTGGCGGCGGTATTAATGCTATTACACGCAGTGGAACTAATAAATGGACCGGATCTATTTATGGATATGGTAGAAATCAGGATTTAGTTGGTAATGCAGGATTTAAAGAAACTGATAAAGCTTATCCTGAATTTAAAGAATATGCTGCAGGTTTTAGATTGGGCGGACCAATATTTAAAGATAAATTATTCTTTTTTATAAATGGTGAAATTACAAAAAGAGATTTACCTCTAAGCAATATTTCACTTACTTCAGGCGCTGATACTCTTAAAGTTCTTTCTGACAGATTTGCACAAATTTTATCTGACAAAGGAATGAACGCTGGTACAAAAGAAGCTTTTACAGTTGAACAACCAAGTCAGAAATTCTTTTTGAGGTTAGACCTCAACCAGTCAGAAAATCATAAAATTACTTTAAGACACAATTATGTTCACGCTTATCGTGATATTCTTGATGGTCGTTCTGCAAATAATCAATTATCCTTCAGCACACTGGCATACAGAATTAGAAACATAACTAATTCAACAGTATTACAGGTAACCAGCAGTAACAAAGATAACTTATCAAATGAATTAATCTTAGGATATACTTCTATAAGAGACAGAAGAGCCGGTATAAGTACACTAACTCCAGAAGTTAGAGTACTTGAAACAGCTGGTACTTTAATCGCTGGTCCTGATAGATTTTCATCTGCTAATGAGTTGGATCAGGATGTTCTTGAGTTAACGGATAACTTCTCAATTTACGCAGGTAACCACGTAATTACTTTAGGTACACATAATGAATTCTTTTCATTTAGAAATTTATTCATTAGATCATTCTATGGATATTATGAATTTTCAAATCTTGCTAATTTAGAAAATAATACTCCAAGTTATTACGAAAGAGCTTACGGCAGATTTAATGATAGCCCTGATAATAAACCTTCTGCACGTTTCAGTGTAAATCAGTTAGGTTTCTATATTCAGGATGAATGGACAATGTTCCCAACATTCAAACTTACATTTGGTGTTAGAGCAGAAATTCCGTTTTTACCTACAGAACCTGGTGTTAATGATTCAGTATCAAAATATTTCTCAGGATATTCAACAGGTGACGTTCCAAGCGGTAACGTAATGTTCTCACCAAGACTTGGATTTAACTGGGATATTTTTGGAAACAGATCTACACAAGTTCGTGGTGGTGTTGGTGTCTTTACAGGTAGAATTCCTTATGTATGGATGTCAAACAATTATGGAAATACAGGACTGCTGACTGCACAGATCAATCAAGCTACCGGCGGAAATGTTGGTTTCTCAGTTGATCCATATAATCAACCTGGTGTCGGCGATCCCGGAACAGGTGCTCCAACAGTAAGATCAGAAATTGATCTTGTTGATCCGGAATTCAAATGGCCTCAAATTTTAAGAGCTAACTTAGGTATTGATCAGGAACTTCCATGGGGCATGATCGGAACATTAGAATTTATGTACTCTAAATCAATTAATGATTTGCTTTATGAAAAATTAAATATTGTTCCTTCAACCAGAAACGTCGTTGATGATGGAAGACCTATTTATGGTGGAACTGATAGAAAGAACAATAATTTTAACGACGTTTTATTATTGAAGAACACAGATGAAGGTTACACGTATAACCTTACTGCTCAAGTACAGAGAAACGTTGCGTTGGGATTATCATTTAACGTAGCTTATACATATGGTGTTGCAAAAGATCAAAATAGTGTATTGTCATCACAAGCACTTTCTCAGATCAGATATAATCCAACATCCGGTAATCCAAATACACCACCTCTCACCACATCAAGTTTTGATATGGAACATAGAGGATTTGCATCTGTATCATACAGCCATGAATTCTTTGCAAATTCTCCAACCAGCATTTCATTATTCTATAACTATCAATCCGGTCGTCCTTTCTCATTTACCATTAATGGTGATTTGAACAATGATGGTTTTAATGGAAATGATTTGGTTTACATTCCTGCAAACAATGATGAAATATTGTTAGGTTCTATAACCGGTGGTGCTTATGTTCCTAATGCACAGATGTACACAGACTTCTTCGCATTTGTTGACAATAATGATTATCTATCAGCAAATAAAGGAACGATGTCTGAAAGAAATAAAGCACGTAATCCTTGGAACGATGTACTTGATGTTAGAGTTGCCCAGGCATTTTCTACACCAATAGGACAATTCCAGATTTCATTAGATATCCAGAACTTTATGAATCTTTTAAATAGTGAATGGGGTTGGTATCAAACAACTCCTCAGGATACTTATAATCTCTTAACTTTAAGAGGAAATGATCCTGCTACTGGAAGACCGGTATATTCATTTACAAAACCAGCTACAAATACACCTTGGTCTGCATCAGATTTAGCATCTCGCTGGCAGATGCAATTAGGATTGAGATACTCATTCTAAGCTGCAATCAATGTTCTTAAATTCAAAGGCGATCCTCGGATCGCCTTTTTTAATGCCATTTTTAATCCTTGTGATTTTTCCTGAATGATAAATTATGCTTTATCCGGATGCTTTTAGAAAAGACGATATTCATTTTTAATTAGTAAGGACTTGTAAACGAATTTTTAGAAATTTTAGTCGGCGGATTCATTAAAATTTCCCTCTCCCAGTAAAGGAGAGGGAAGAACTGAAGTTTAATGTAAAAGTTTTAAAACTCTATCCGGTCTGATAGAACCAAGTAGTTTAAATAGTTGAGAAAACGGAATATCTCTATCCCAGGAAAACAAAGTAATAAAAGCTTCACCAACTACTGCATCTCTTGGTACAAATCCCCAAAAACGACTGTCTAAAGAATCATCCCTGTTGTCACCCATCATAAAGTAATAATCTTTTTTAAATGTATAAGATGAAACCGGTGTCCCATCTATAACCACAGAATTATCTTTAACTTCTACAACGCGTTTGCCATACTCACGATCTATAACAGTTCTCCATTGCTCAACATTATAAATGTTTAATGCAATCTTCATTCCTTTTTTAGGGATTACAAGTGGACCATAATTATCTTCATTCCATGGCATGCCTTTAGGAAAAATTCTTGGCTCCGCGTAACCTTTTGGTGCAGGTCTAAGGTAACTGCCATATTGTCCCCGGTAATATTTTATAAATGGAGGCCGCCAGAATTCTTTCCCGTTAACAAATACTACTTTATCTTTAATTTCAACTGTATCACCGGGAGTACCAATACATCTTTTAACATAGTTCACATTTTTTTCAGCAGGCTCCAGCTGATCACGATCACCAGGGTACTCAAAAACAACTATATC
>DASVGS010000071.1:0-2056 GCA_036379435.1 Ignavibacteriaceae bacterium | reverse complement strand
GAACATTTCAAGTTTTATGGTGTACTTTATAGAGTAGAATAAAATTAAAAATCCGCAAGAATTGAAGAATACAAGAAAGGCTAATAATATATGAGCAAATTTTCTCACAACAATAATTATTTACACAATAAAAATAATATTATTTCCAGAATTAAAAATGTTTAATTGATTAATGGCAAATAATTTTTATTGTTTATTCATGCAAATACATTCTTTAAATCAGGAGAAAAATTCATTAGTCAAATTATCAAAAATATGGAGTACACAACTACTAAATTAATTTTCCATTTGCACCAAATATTTTTCAAGTTCTTTATCTCTGTTGTAAACATCATCTCTATAGTTAAAGCGTCCATCATTATCTACCCAAGCTGTATAATAATCTAAAAACACAGGAATATTCTTAACTAATCGAACTTCTGTGGTTACTCCATAGCTATTATTTTTTCTTAGTTCATTTCTTACACTACTGAACTGAGAAACAATTTCAGGATCATTTACTTTTTGTCCAATTTCAATTTTTAAGTAATCTGTTGTCCATCTTGAGTTGTTTGAAAGAAAATAATCAGCTAATTGAATTGGTTTTTCTACACGAATGCATCCATGGCTTACAGCGCGGTTTACATATCCAAATGGTGCTCGTGTTGGAGTATCGTGCAGGTAAACTCCAAATGGATTTTGGAACATAAATTTTATTTTTCCCAGAGCATTTCCTAGTCCAGGATCCTGAACCAGTGTGTAACGATTAGATGAAGAGAGATCGTGTGCTGTCAATCCATCTAAACTTACACGTTCACCGGATTTGTAGACTTTAAAATTTCTTTTTTTAAGATAAAGAGAATCTTTCCTTAGTCCGCTGACAATTTCTTCTTGTATAATGCTTTTGGGAACTGACCAGGTAGGATTAAGTACCAAATATGAAATTCTACCATATAGATTTGGAGTTTCCCATTCACCTTTTCTACCTGCGCAAACTTTAATGTTAAATTTTTCATTTTCTTTTTCCATTACATACAGTTTAAAATCTGGAATATTAACCATTACATATCGGGCAGTATCAGAATAATCTATCCATCGGAATCTCTCCAAATTTAATTTTATTTTATCAACATATTGTTTAGGTGAAATATTTAATCTTTCAATCGTAGTTTTTCCAATAACACCATCATCGTTCAAACCGTTTGCTTTTTGAAATTCTTTAATTGGAGCAAGAAGTAAAGAATCATAGCTAATCATCTCCTTAAATTTTACTTTGCTTGTGTCTAAGAATCCAAGCACAATTAATTTTTTTGTTATATCTTTTATAACAGCAGATTCATTTCCCAATTCTATTTTTTTATCAGATACAGGAATCTTAGACCATTCTAAATTTGTCAGGGATTCAAATTTTTTAAGCGCACCTTGCAATCTCCTGTACTTTTGGCTCTTAGGTTGAATGTTAACTAAGTACTGAATAACGTTCTTATTCTGGAATGGCTCAAACAATTTTTTATTTAATGAATCTGTAACGGTCAAATAATACCTATCAAAATAAAGTTGTCTTGGATTAACAACTCCATGCCGCATATGTGTGGAGTATTTAAGTATTGCGTGTGCAGTAAGTAGTTCTGCATTTGATAAATAAAAATATCTTTTATGGTTATCTATCTTAGGATCTAATAATTGATAAAATTCATTTTTAATTTCTGTATAATGGTAAATTTCAGGATTTAAACCGTGTTCAGCAGCGGCTCCCAGGATAGCAAGTAAAGAGTCAACAAAATCTTTTGATTCAAAACTATTAAGAAAAATCGGTTTATAATTATGGGTTGAGTAATAATATTTGATTGTATCCAAATCTTTACCGCAAGACTCAAACAAACTACTCTGTGTATCGGGAACTATAATATTTTTTTTAAAAACAGTTTCATACTCCGATAAGTTAAAATTAAATTCCTCATTCAATCCAGGTTTAATTTGTTCAGTTTTGTTTTCACATCTATAAGCTGTGAAAAGGATAAATATTGCGAGGCTGGTGAAAAAGATTCTATTCATAAAATTAATTTTATCCTTTTGG
>DASVGS010000070.1:0-3681 GCA_036379435.1 Ignavibacteriaceae bacterium | reverse complement strand
ATCAGTTTCGGTATCAAATACAAGCAACTCAGTATTATTTAATTTTGCAGCTAATTCCTTTACATCTTTTTCTTTGGTTATAAGATGATACTTTACCTTTTTATTATCATATGAGTGCACCGATTCAGATGTTGTAGTATTTTCAGTTTTATTTTCAGTTGCATCTGCCTGATAAAACTTTAATAGTTTTGAATAAATAGTTTTGAATTCTAATTCAAACAATATCTCTTTTAATTTATCAAAATTCGGATTTGAAAATTTTGCATGTTCAAAATCAAAATCAATTGGAACATCACAATAAATTGTAGCAAGATCTTTTGAGAGGAAGGCATTTTCTTTGCTTGTTTCTAATTTTTTCTTTATCCCGGCTTTATCAATCTCATCAATATGTTTATAGATATTTTCAATTGTTCCATACTTTTGAATTAATGGCACGGCGCCTTTAGGTCCGATTCCGGCAACACCCGGAATATCATCACTGCTATCACCAATTAATGCCAGGTAATCGATCATAAATTTAGGTTCAAATCCAAGTTCATCAATAACTTTTTGTTTATCATACAAAATTGCCTGGTCGGACATTTTACCGGGTCGTACAACATTAGTTTTATCGGTAATTAATTGAAAATAATCTTTATCAGGAGTTATAGCGTAGGATATTAATCCTAACTTCTCGGCTTTTCTTACTGCTGTACCCACAATATCATCTGCTTCATATCTCGGTAAAATATAAAGCGGAATGTTTAAAGCGAGTACAATATCTTTAATCCGCTGCAACTGGGGAATCATATCCTCTGGCATAGTTTGTCTTGATGATTTATATGATTCAAACTTTTCGTGTCTGAATGTTTTTTCTTTGGAATCAAACGCAACGGCAAGATAATCCGGTTTGTGATCTTCAAATACTTTTATTAATTGATTTAAAAACCCGTACACAGCTGAAGTTGATTCTCCTTTGCTGTTTGTTAAAGGGCGGTTAATAAATGCAAAGTAAGCACGATAGGCAAGTGCCATTGCATCTATAATTACAAATTTTTTGTTTTTCATAAGTCGCTTTTTATCAGATTAAAAATTAGTGATTGAAAATAAAGATTAGTTATTCAAAATTGAAACGATTAATTAGCGGCATGATTTAATTATCTTAATTTTTATTTAGCATTGTGATTGAAATGAAGAAAAGCATATTTTTACAATCAACAAATTATAAAGGTATAAATAGATTATTGCACTTTTAATTTTTACAAGCAATATCTTTTAAATGAAAACTTCACAATCAAATCCTGCAAAGGATATAATAAAAGCAATGGGTATTGTATTTGGGGATATTGGTACAAGCCCTATTTATACACTTCCAATTATTTTTACTCTTACTTCTCCAACAAAAGAAAATATTCTAGGTGTATTATCATTAATATTTTGGACCTTAATTGCACTTGTTACAATACAGTATGCCTGGCTGGCAATGAGTATGAGTATACGAGGCGAAGGTGGTATAATAGTTTTAAAAGAAATTCTTGTTTCAATACTTAAAAAAGGTAGAAAGATTGCCTTCATCTCATTCCTTGGTTATATAGGTGTGTCACTTTTACTCGGTGATGGCGTAATAACACCAGCAATAAGTATTCTTTCTGCGGTTGAAGGACTTAAGCTGATTCCCGGAATAAATAATATATCCACTAATAATATAATATTAATCACAATTGTTATTACGATTTTATTATTTGCTATTCAGTACAAAGGAACTTCCAAGGTAGCAATTTCTTTTGGTCCTATAATGCTGCTGTGGTTTGTAAGTCTGTTTTTATCCGGATTTTTCTATTTGATCCATATGCCGGAAATATTTTTAGCATTCAATCCAATTCATGCAATTGAATTTTTTTTCAATAATGGTTTTTCAGGATTTTTTATTTTAAGTGAAGTTATTCTTTGTGCAACAGGAGGTGAGGCACTTTACGCGGATATGGGACACTTTGGAGCAAGGCCTATTCGTCAGGCTTGGTCATTCGTATTTTTTGCATTAATCATTAACTATTTTGGGCAGGGCGCTTATATAATTGAACACAATGATACAAGTCAGGTGCTCTTTAAACTAGTAAGCACTTTTTCTGATTTCTTTTACATTCCATTTTTAATCTTAACTTTGATTGCTACCATAATCGCATCACAAGCAATGATAAGTGCTGTAATGGCTTTGATCTTCCAGGGAATAAATCTTGGAATCTTTCCCTTGATGAGAATAAAATATACTTCAACAGAACTCAGATCTCAGATATATATTCCGGCGGTTAATTGGCTTTTACTGATTGCAGTAATTTTTATTATTTTGATTTTCAGGGAATCATCCAATCTTGCAGCAGCATACGGATTGGCAGTAACGGCAACAATGTTTATCAGTTCTATCTTTATTGTTGCTATCCTTAAAAGCAGAAAACAATTTGGTAAAATGTCTGTTGCAATCGTAGTCCTTTTTATTACTCTTACTTATTTGATAGCCGTTACTCATAAAATTCCATACGGTGGTTATTGGTCTATTATTATTGCCGGTTTTACATTAATTGTAATGGGATTATGGATAACTGGTATGACAAGAATGAGAAAATATCTGCGTTCGGTCTCGCTTGATGTGTTTACTGAAAGCTTTAAGCAAATTTATGAAACCGGAAATTTTATAAAAGGTGAGGCATTATTTTTTACAAGGAATCTTGAATCAGTTTCACCCTATATTTTGCACTGTATGTTTAGAACGGGAATATTATACGAAAAAAATGTGTTGGTTTCTGTAGAAAATACAGATCAACCATACGGAGTTAAACTTGATAGATACGAAGAAGTTAGTCCAGGTTTGTTTGTTGCACGAATAGTTTATGGTTACATGGAAGTTCCTGATCTTCCAAAACTGTTTAAAGAATGGCAGTTTAATGAAAAAGCAATTTTTTATGGTTCAGAGGAAATAAAGACAGACAAACTATTTTTTAAAATATTTATCGTGCTAAAGAAAATTGCTCCAAACTGGGTTAGCTATTTTGATTTCCCATATAATAAGCTGCACGGAGTAGTCACTCGTATTGAAATCTAATTAATCACACTCATTCACTTATTTAATTAATTATGAAACTCTTAAATATAATATTACTTGCTTTTCTATTTTCAAATTTTGCTTGTGCCCAGAATAATGATACCTTATTTGTTGGCCATTGGAATGTAGAAAATTTGTTCGATACAATAGATGATCCAAAAACAATAGATGAAGAATTTTTACCTACCGGACCCAAAGAATGGACTAATGATCGGTTTGATAAAAAAATTTATAACCTTTCCAGAGTTATCCGATCGATGAACAATGATAATGGACCTGATATATTAGGTGTGTGCGAAGTTGAACATCAAAGTACACTCGATTCGATGTTAGTAAAATATCTTTCAGATAAATCTTATAAAATTGCATATCTTGAATCTCCCGATGAAAGAGGAATAGATAATGGTATAATATATAGTACCAGCCGGTTATCATTAATAAAAATAACAGGACACAAAGTTGATATTGGAAGTGATAATGAAACCCGTCTCATCCTTGAGGGAGACTTTCTGCTTAACAAAAAAGACACGATTTACTTTTTTGTTAATCATTGGCCTTCAAGAAGAAGTGGTGAAGAAAAATCTGAACCGTATAGAATTAAAGCA
>DASVGS010000069.1:0-5420 GCA_036379435.1 Ignavibacteriaceae bacterium | reverse complement strand
TTTATTGTACATTGTTTTAATCTAGTTTTAAAGTTAGAGCAATTCCCAAAAGTAACCGGATATACCAGTAAGTTTTAAAATGATTCTGCGATTTGAAAATTTTAGTATAAGAAATTTTAGTGATGACGATCTAGAATCAATATTAAAGTATGCAAATAACATAAATGTCTCAAGATATTTACGTGATTCTTTTCCTTTTCCATATACGCGGCAAAATGCAATGGATTGGATTGAGTTTATTAAACAGAACAGTTCTAATTTAAATTTTGCTATTGCTGATGAAAATGAAGTAATAGGTGGAATTGGAGTTCTTCCAAGTGAAGATGTGCACCGTTATTGTGCTGAAATTGGATTCTGGCTGGGAGAACCATTCTGGAATAAAGGAATAATGACTAAAGCAGTTAAAGTTTTCTGTACCCATCTATTTAATGTTCATCATTACATTAAGCTTACTGCAAATGTGTTTGAAGGCAATGAGGCATCGAAAAAAGTACTACAGAAAACCGGATTTATTTTAGAAGGTACTTTACGTAAAAATGTTTTTAAGAATAATAAGTTTTTGGATCAATATATTTACGGATTATTAAAGGAAGATTTTATAGCATGATCGATAGCCATTTAAAACTGGATCTTATCAAAAATATATTTTTAAAGTGGTATGGTAAAAAAGCTGACTTTATCCAAAAACTGCCACAAACAGCTTCTTACCGTGAGTATTACAGAATTTCATATGATCAAAAGACGGTTATAGGAGTTTTTAATGAGGATTTAAAAGAGAATGAAGCTTTTCTATCATTCTCTAAAACTTTTGATGAGTTAAATTTTAATGTACCAAAAGTATTATTTACTGATTTAGATAACAGTGTTTATGTGTTGAATGACATTGGCGATACAACACTTTACTCACTTATCCATTCAAATAAGCATGATTATAATTCCGCACCTCAATTAGTTGGGTATTACAAGAAAGCACTCGAACAGCTATTAAAGTTTCAAATAATTGCAAATAAAAAAATTGATTACAACTACTGCTATCCACGTGCTAAATTTGACAGGCAATCAATATTGTGGGACCTGAATTATTTTAAATACGATTTTTTAAAGTTAGGTCGAATCGGGTTCGATGAACAATTATTGGAGAACGATTTTCAGAGATTTTCTGAATTTGTTGCTTTTGTTAATACTGATTATTTCCTCTATCGTGATTTTCAATCAAGAAATATTATGATTAAAGATGATGATTTATATTTTATTGATTATCAGGGCGGTAGAAAAGGTGCACTTCAGTATGATGTTGCTTCACTTTTGTATGATGCAAAAGCGGAAATCCCTAATCCATTAAGGGAATCACTATTAAATCATTATCTTGATAAACTTGAATCGGATTATGATCTTGATCGAACTGATTTTTTAAAATCTTATTACGCATTTGTTCTGATACGAATTATGCAGGCGATGGGTGCTTATGGTTTTAGAGGATTATTTGAGAAAAAAGTACATCTTGTAAAAAGTATTTTACCTGCCAGAAAAAATCTTAAATATCTTTTAGATTCCGGAAAGCTGGATTTTGATATCCCCCATCTCCATTCTGTTTTTGAAAATATAATTACAGCAGAAGAATTTAATATTTACGAGGACAGAGATTTACCAAACAATAAACTAAATGTTACAATCACAAGTTTTTCTTACAAGCGTGAGATTCCAATTGATCTTGCGGATAACGGCGGAGGATTTGTTTTCGACTGCAGAGGTTTAAACAATCCCGGCAGGCACCTGGAATTTAAACTTCTTAACGGACGGGATGCAGAGGTTATAAAATATCTTGAAGAAAATTCTGACGTTGAAGAATTTTTGTCCCATACTTTTCCGCTTGTTGATTCTACAATTGAAACTTATCTTGATCGCGGATTCAAAAATTTGATGATAAATTTTGGTTGTACCGGTGGCCAGCACAGATCAGTTTATTGTGCAGACAAATTATTTAATCATATTAAAAGCAAATATGATATAAACATCTTTCTCTCTCATATTGAACAAGGAATAAAAGAAGAGGTAATCAGATAATGCAGGCAATGATTCTTGCTGCAGGATTGGGAACACGTTTAAAACCAATCACAAATGATATTCCAAAAGCACTTGTAGAAATTAATGGAAAAACACTTCTGGAAATTACAATAAGAAAACTTATTGAAAATGATTTTAGAAGAATTATAATTAATGTTCATCATTTTGCGGATAAAATAAAAGAGTTTCTTGATAAGAATACATTTGCTGCTGATATTTTTATTTCCGATGAATCTGAACTGCTGCTTGAAACCGGAGGCGGAATTAAACATGCAAAAAATTATTTTGATGAATCCCCTGTCCTGATCCACAATGTTGATATTATATCTAATTTAGATTTAAAAGAATTTTATCAGTATCATCTTTCAGATGACTCTGCTGCATCTCTAGTTGTAAGCAATCGTGTAAGCAATCGATATTTATTATTTAATGATGCAAACATACTTTGCGGCTGGCAGGATATAAAAAAAGATGAAAAGATTATTGTGAGGGATGAAATTAAATTGAATCAAATGGCATTTAATGGAATACACATACTTAATCCCGGTTTAATTGATTCATTTCCTGAAGAAAAAGTGTTTTCTGTTATTAAGGCTTATCTAAAAATAGCTGCAACAGAAGACGTACACGCTTATATTACTGATGATATCAAATGGATAGATGTTGGTAAAGTTGATAACCTTGAGACCGCCGGACGACTAGCAAAATCAATTCATTAAAAACTGATATTGTTGCAAAACGGAATTCTCAGGTGTACCTATCAAGTTTAAACTTTTCACCTAAATAAAGTTTTCTGACCTCTTCATCATTGGCCAATTGATCGGCGGTACCTTGTTTAAATATCACTCCATTTATAAGAATATAACCTTTATCAACAATGCTTAAAGTTTCATGCACATTATGATCAGTAACCAGAACACCAATACCCCGGTTTTTCAGATTGGAAACGATAGTCATAATATCTTCTACGGCTATTGGATCAACACCCGCGAAAGGTTCATCCAGTAAAATAAAACTGGGATCAGTAGCAAGTGCACGAGCAATTTCAGTTCTTCTTCTTTCTCCGCCGCTTAGCTGAAATCCCAAACTTTTTCTTATCCTGGCAATTGAAAGTTCTTCAAGCAATGATTCACATTTTTCTTTTCTTTGTTTTGCATTCAGAGCAGTCATTTCCAAAACAGCCATAAGATTATTTTCTACAGACAATGTTCTAAAGATTGAAGCTTCCTGCGGCAGATAACCAATACCCATTCTTGCTCTTTTGTACATTGGAATTTTTGTTATGTCTTTATCGTCAAGAAAAACTTTACCGGATTCCGGTTTTATCATTCCGGTTATCATATAAAATGTTGTGGTTTTACCCGCACCGTTTGGCCCAAGCAATCCAACTATTTCGCCTTTAGAAACCTGCACGGTAGCCTTGTTTACTACAGTTCGTTTTTTATAAATCTTTACAAGATTTTCACTTCTTAAAGTTATGCTCATAATTTTTATCTTAGCTCGTTCAATAGTTTATACATTTCTGCTTTTACAGGTTTATTTTGAAAAACAACAAACTTTGGTAAAAGATACGATTTTTCATTTCCATTTACCTGTTTTTCCGGATAATATTCGCTTGCAGGATTATTATAAAGTTTTACTTCAGTCACATCATTATCCTCAAAGTAAACCACGGTTTCTGCGGAGTTTGATTTTGTAAGTCCATTTTTAGTTTCTCCATCGTACATATAGTAGATAGAATACACATTACCATAAAACTCTGCACGTGAAATTTTATTATCATAAAAAAATATTTTTATTTGTGCACTTGATGTCTGATCAAATCTTTCAATATAATTTTTATTCTGCGAGAGCATAAATGAAGTACCATCAACATCGAGTTGTCTTAATTTATTTTTATCCAGATAGATAGTTATGGAATCACCTGTAAGTTGTGATGTTTCATGCCAAAGCACCGGTTGTTTTGCAGTTTCATTTATTTTCTTAATAATAATTTTATCTTCATCGCGATAATATGCAGTAAGATCGTTTTTGGAAGCAAATTCATCTTTAAGAATCTCAACTGAATCAGTCGCAAAAAATCTTTGTGTAGAATCACGATACGCTTCCATAATTTTTGATCTGATAAACAAAGTATCGAGTTTTATTTCTTTAGTGCTGTCTTCGTTAGTTACATACGTTGTATCAACCTGTATAAATAAGGGGTTAACATCTATTAAAGAATATCCCCTTTCCCTGTAATCTTCAAGATGTTCACCGTAGATTTCAGAATTATTTTTAAGATTCAATAACCGCACATTGCTAAAAGCAAAAGTAATTTTTGTGTTACGAAAATGGACAAGAGAATCTGCTATAATCTGATTATCCGAATCAATAATAAAAACATCTCCCGTTGCAACTGCCCTGTTTTGTTTTTGAAAATAAGTAAGTTCGTTTGATGTAAGTGTTGTTGTAGTATCATATAATTTTACTTTGGATTCAAAAACTGCACGATCCTCATCAAAATAATACTCACCGCTGTCTGCAGTTAAAATAACTTTTTTATCATCAAGATAAACACCAGCATCACTACGGGTTTTACTAAGATTACCGTAATAAAATCCGCGTGGTGTTTTAATTGTTAATGTATCTTTTCTGGCGATAACATTTCCAATTAATTCAGCTTCATTTCTGGAAATAAAATGAATGGCTTTATCGCAATTAATTATTACATCGCCCTGTGTTATTCTTACGTTTCCAAAAACTTCCCTGGTAGATTCCCCATTTACCATTTTGCCGACAAGTGAATCGCCGATAACAGTTATAAGTTTGTTTTCCTGCGGAAGTAAGACTGACGCAGCAATTAAAATAATTAATACAATATTACTTATTTTCATTTTGTTGTATCCGACCTGGTAACATAAGTTATATTGTAGATTACATAGTTTGTCAAACTCTGATCGGATTCAAAACCATATCCCTCAATTTTTTCCTGAGGAGAAATTACGGTAACAAATTTATCTGAAACAATTTTTTTATCTTTATTTCTCCACATCATTTCATCGGTTTTTATTGTAATGCTGTCACTAAAAACAACAACACTATCAATTGCATACAGATTATTTGTTGTTTCATCAACTCTGCCTTTTTTAGAAGTCAGCGTGGTAGTGTGCAATTCCTGAGGATTATAAAAATCAACTTTTATGTTTTGATCAAGCAAGGTTTCTCTTTTATCATCATACTTTTGAAAATGACCCGCCCAGAGTACTGCTTTTGTTTTACCTGAGTCTGAAAAAGTAACAACAGAATTCCAGCTTTCCTGTGATGGTAATTCTTCAATTCTCAGATTAGCATCAATTGAAGGTTTAACTCTTTTA
>DASVGS010000068.1:0-10041 GCA_036379435.1 Ignavibacteriaceae bacterium | reverse complement strand
AATTATCAGGTGGAGGATTTATGCGTCCGGTTAAAGGTGACTATGCTGAATATTATCAAAAATATCTCGATTTAGTTAAAGGCGAAGACATATTCAGAATTCTTGTCGAGCAAAATATGGAATCGCAAAATATTCTAAATTCTTTTTCAGAGAGCAGAGGAGGATTTAGATATGCAGAAGGCAAGTGGACGGTTAAAGAAGTTATCGGTCATATGATGGATGTTGAAAGAATATTTGCATATCGTGCATTATGTATTGCGAGGGGAGAACAACAACCATTACCAGGTATGGACCAAAATAACTACGTTGCTAATGGTAATTTTAATAAACGCCAATTGTTTGATCTGAATTATGAATACCGGTTGCTGCGTGAGTCTAATATATTGTTATTCGGAGGATTTGATAAATCCGTTTTACAAAACAGAGGTGTTGCAAGCGGATATGATGTTACAGTACTGGCTTTGATGTTTATGACTGCAGGACACGAAAAACATCATCTCAATATTTTAACAGAAAGATACATGTAATATTTATATCACTTTTTTAATCGAATCAATAATTTTTTGTGTAGCGCCTACATTCGATTGAACAAATGAAGCAGAAATATTTCCTGCTTTTAATCGTAATGATTCATTTATAAAAAAGTTTCTTAAACTTTTGTAGGCCTGCCTTTTGTTATTAATGATAAATCCTCCGCCAATTTCTGCAAGTCGTATTGCCTCCTGCGAATTTTCTATCTTAGGACCAAATAACACCGGTACCCCATAAACGGCTGCTTCAAGAACGTTATGAATATTTTGTTTAAAGCTTCCACCAACATAAGCTACCTGAGCATAGGTGTAAAGCGTTAATAATATTCCTATTGAATCAACAATAATTATCTTTTCACCGGAATAATTGTTTAGATGTGAAAACCGGATTGTTTTGATTTTGCCGGCAAATTCATTCTCTATTTTTTCCAGATGTAAAACTGTAGGTTCATGTGGAGCGACAATCATTAAAACATTTTCATCAATCGATGCAAGTTTTAAAAATGCAGGAAAGATGACTTCTTCATCCTGTTCCCATGTGCTGCCGGCAACAAAAATTTTTTTATTATTAAGGATGTTTTCCTTAATTAATTTTTTGTCTTTAGCCAATAAACTTCTCTGGTAAACTCTGTCAAAACGGGTATCACCAACAACTTTTACTTTGTTATCATCAAACCCGAAGGACTTAAATTCAATAGCATCAGAATCTGATACGGTTAATATTTCAGTGATATCTCCGAACAAGATTTTATGGAAAGACTTTAATAACGGATATTTTCTTGGAGAATTACTTCTTAATGTAGCATCAACCAAATAAATAGGTATATTTTTCTTTTTTAATGATGAAACCATATTTGGCCAAACATCATACCGCATTATAACTGCTAATGTAGGATTTGTAATTTGAATAAATTTTTCAGCGTTGGAATTTGTATCAAATGGAATGTATGCGATTAGATCAGCATAAGGATATTTTTTTGAATTTTCATATCCGGAAGGCGAGAAAAAAGTAATCAGTACATTTACATTATTTTCCTGCTTCAATCTTTCTATAATTGGTTTTGCCTGCTCAAACTCGCCAAGCGATGATGAATGAAACCAAACAAGTTTTTTATTTCTATTAATCGATGTTGCATTCAAAATCAATTCTTCATAAACTCGTTTCCTGCCCAAAATACCTGTACGAATCTTCTTATTAAACAACCCCGCAAAACGAAGAGCAGAATATAAAAAAGGGAGAACTAAATAATTATAAAAAAATTTGAATATAAAATTCATTATAGTTTTAAAATTGATTTTAAATTATCCAAAACCATTTTGGAAGTTGTTAAGTTCATACAATCAAAATGCTTTTTAGGGCAACTGCTTCTGCCAATATGTGAACACGGCCGGCAATTTAAGGAATTGTTTTCTAAGATTAAATTATTGCAGTTATACGGTGAAAATCCAAATTCCTTAACTGAAGATCCAAAAATTGCAATAATATTTGTCTTCATTGCAGATGCAACATGCATTAAACCTGAATCATTACAAACTACAGCTTTACATAATTTTATATCGGCAGCTGTTTGCAATAAATCATTATCATTGGATAAATTAATTATTCCGGGTATTGCATTGGAAAGTCTGGAACAAATTTCTTTATCTATCTTTCCCCCGAATAATGCCAGAGAAAACCCATCATTTATTAATGTGTTTCCTAATTCAATAAAATATTTTTCAGGCCATCTTTTTGTAAAATGCTGTGCGCCTGGACAAAATCCGATCAAATTTTTCTTTTCAAGGATTATTGGATTTGCTGTCTTGTCTGTAAAAAGATCGAGACCATCTTTGTCTAATTGAAGATCATTAATTGTGTAAGCATATCTGACCGGAATTGGGGGTGCTTCTTTCAATTTATTAATCTTAAAATTAACTAACAAAAATTTATCTATACTTCTTTTATCAAATTGTATTTTTCTAATTTTTAATGCGGAGGTTAGTTTTCTTGATCGCAGATTATTTTGCAGATCGATTATTAAATCGTACCTATTGTTTTTTAATTGTTCTATTAGATCAAAATTATTTTTTTCATTTTTACTGAACGATAACCTGGTATTAATATAAGGATTTAACTTAATTGCATCGGCATATTCTTCCCTCACAAGCATATCCAGCACAATATCAGGAAGTTGCTTTTTTATTGCTCTAATAAAAGGAGTTGTTAAGAGAATATCTCCAAGCGAACTGAATCTGACAAGGAGAATCCTTTTATGTTTTGATAGTTCTATAAGTTTCAACGGAATCTTTGCATAATCTAAGCACAAATTTATCATTTAGTAAAGTTATATCACAAAATGATTTGAACTTTTTGATTTAGTGCCTAATTTTGAACCAGAAAATTTATAAGGTTTGATTTATGACAACATTGCCTCCTCCAAAAGTTAAAAAAGCTCCGGAAGATTCACTTGAATCTAAAGTATATTCAATGGTGGAATCCTTTAAAGAATATATCCCAATTACAAATGATCGTAACAGATTGTCTTATTGTTTAATAAAATATTTGAATGGTGAAGGAGATGCTCCAAAGATTACTTTAAAAACTTCCAAGATCAACTTTGAAAATATTTCAAGGGATGAATTGGCAAAAAAACTTGATGAAGCATTAGCCAAAATTAAATAAAATTACAAAGCCTCTCAATTTAGCTGAGAGGCTTGCCATAAATAAAACATAAACAAAACTACTTTTACTTTACTTCGATAGGTTCATACTCGCGCATAAACTTTTCGACCAGTAAAACATCTTCTTCACTTCCAATAAAAATTGGCGTTCTTTCGTGCAATGAAGTTGGCTTTATTTCAAGCATTCTTTGTTTTCCATTGGTTGCTCTTCCGCCAGCCTGTTCAACAATAAATGCCATAGGATTACATTCATACATTAATCTCAATTTCCCGTTCGGATTTCTTGAATCTGCCGGATACATATATATTCCTCCGTATAAAAGATTACGATGAATATCAGAAACCATTGAACCAATGTAACGTGAAGAATAAGGTCTGTCAGTTGTTTTATCCTCTTCCTGCAGCCACTTAATATATTTTTTTAATCCGGGATGCCAGTAGAGATAATTTCCTTCATTAATACTGTATATCTTAGATTTTTTGGGAGTTGTAATATTAGGATGTGATAAAATAAATTCACCAAAGGAAGGATCAAGTGTAAAACCATGAACACCATTACCTGCAGTGTAAACAAAAATTGTACTTGAACCGTAAATAATATAACCGGCAGCTACTTGTTTTAAACCATGCTGCAAACAGTCCTCCATTGTGCCCGGTCCGCCTTCAGGAGAAACTCTTCTGTAAATAGAAAAGATAGTACCAATACTTACGTTTGCATCAATGTTTGAGGAGCCGTCGAGAGGATCAAAAAGAAGAACATATTTACCAATATAAAATTCCGGTGGAATGTGGATGATATCTTCCTCTTCTTCTGAAGCCATAACGCAAAGATGTCCACCGTGATCCATCGCTTTAATCATCATATCATTAGCAAAAACATCAAGTTTTTTTACTTTTTCTCCGTGTACATTTTCATCACCGGTAAAACCAATAATATCAACAAGTCCCGCTTTATTAACTTCCAGTGAAATAACTTTTGCAGCAAGTGAAAGGTCGTGCAGAAGATCAGAAAGTTCACCTGTTGCTTCGGGATACTTTCTTTCTTCTTCGTAAATATGTCGGGCAAGAGTATTAAATTTAATTCTATCCATCAGAATTCTCCCAAAATGATTAGCTATTATTTAGAACTGACTAATTCCTGATCTTTATATTGAAGCTGATATAATTTATAATAAATTCCGCGTTTTGCAAGCAGTTCCTGATGATTACCAATCTCTCTGATTTCACCTTTATGCAGCACAATTATTTTATCAGCATTCTGTATGGTTGAAAGACGATGAGCAATTACAATTGCTGTTCTGCCAACCAGAAGTTTTTCAATTGCATTTTGAATTAACTGTTCTGTTTCTGTATCAATGCTTGAAGTAGCTTCATCCAAAATTAAGATTTTCGGATCATAAGCTAAAGCACGAGCAAAAGAAATTAATTGTTTTTGACCAACACTTAAAGTCGCTCCGCGTTCTTTTACTTCTTCAGTATAATTATTAGCAAGAGTTGATATAAATTTATCTGCGCCAACTATTTTGGCAGCATCAATAATCCTTTCCCTGCTAATCTCATCATTATCCATATTAATGTTTGATTCAATGGTGCCTGAAAAAAGATATACATCCTGCAGCACTATAGAAATAAACTTTCTCAGGTCCCGTTTATCAACTTTACGAATATCTATTCCATCAACAAGAACAGAGCCTTTGTTGATATCATAAAATCTTGTAAGAATATTGATTAGAGTTGATTTACCAGCCCCAGTATGCCCAACAATTGCAACTGTTTCACCGGGATTAATTTGAAAGTTAATATTTTTTAGCACATAATTTTCATCATCATACGCAAACCAGACATCCTTAAATTGAATATCACCCTTAAGTCCATTTAATTTAATCGGATTATCAGGATTATTAATAAATGTTTGATTATCTAACAATTTAAAAATTCTTTCTGATGAAGCCATAGAAGTTTGAAGTATGTTATATTTTTCAGAAAGATCGCGAATAGGGCGGAAGAACATTTCTGTGTACTGTATAAATGCAAACAAAACCCCAATCGTTAATGTGCCTTGAATAATTTCACCGCCGCCGTACCAGACTATTAATGCTATTGCGATAGAACTTAATAATTCCACACTTGGAAAGAATATTGCATAATAAAAAATGGATTTAATATTTGCTTCCCGATGATCTGCATTTATACCGGAAAATTTTTTGAATTCATCTTTTTCTTTTCTGAAAATCTGTACAACACTCATACCTGTTACATGTTCCTGCATATAAGAATTTAGTCTTGCAAGATGATAACGAACGTCACGATAACTTTCCCTTACTTTTTTTCTAAAAAGAAAAGTACCATAAACTAAAACCGGAAGTACAGAAAGTGTAACTAAAGAAAGCGGAATGTCCATAAAGAACATAAAAGCAAGTATCCACAAAATTATAAATACATCGCTAAATACCATTACAATTCCCGATGAGAACAGCTCACTTAATGATTCAACATCGTTTGTGGTCCGAGTAACAATTCGTCCAATAGGTGTGCGATCAAAAAACTTTAAAGCAAGCTTTTGTGTATGCTCAAAAATCTGTGTGCGGATATCATAAAGAGTTCTTTGTCCAAGGTATTGTGTATAATAAGTCAGGAAGTATTGTACAACAGCTTGTAAAATTAAAGTTGCAAATAGTATAACACCGATTAATATAAGACCATTATAATTTGAATTAACAATATAATCGTCAATTGCAATTTTTGTAAGATATGGTCTAACCGGACCAAAAGCAGCTACCAGTATATTTAAAAGAATTGCAAATATAACATACTTTCTGTACGGCTTAATGTAAGTTAAAAGCCGCTTCATCAATTTTGAATCGTATGCTTTGCCTAATATTTCATCGTCGTGTTTGTTATCGCTCATTAATTCAATTCTTCTAATTCTTTTTCTAAGAGTTGCTTGTAATGCAGATCAGCGTAAAGGCCATTTAAAGCTACCAGTTCATCGTGGGTTCCTGTTTCAGCAATAGTACCGTTTTCCAAAACTATAATTTTATCAGCATCTTTTACAGTTGATATTCTGTGACTGATAATTATGCTTGTACGGTTTTTCATAAATGATTTTAGATTTTTTAAAATCTGTTCTTCAGTATTAGTATCAACTGCCGAAAATGAATCATCAAGTATTAAAATTTTAGGATCAATAGCAAGTGCACGTGCAAGAGATGCACGTTGTTTTTGCCCGCCTGAAAATGTAATTCCTCTTTCACCAACTATAGTTTGATATCCATTTGGGAATGATTCAACATCTTTATGAAAATTAGCAATGCGTGATACTTCTTCAACTCTTTCTTTATTCACATCACGTAATCCGTAAGAGATATTTCCGTAAACAGTATCCGAAAACAAAAATGATTCCTGTTGAACCACAGCAATGTTTGTTCTTAATATATCAAGAGGAATATCTTTTACATTGCGTCCGTCAATCAGCAATTCACCCGATGTAACATCATACAAACGGGGAATTAAATTAATTAAACTTGTTTTACCTGAACCTGTATGACCAACAATCGCAACAGTTAAGCCGGATGCTATTTTAAGATTTATATTCTTTAAAACATCGGGTAATGATTCTGAATATTTAAAATTAATATTTCTGAATTCTATTTCACCATTTAATTCACTTACAGATTCATCAGTAGTGAAAGAATCCTGTATTTCATATGGTTCACTAAAAATTTTGTTTAACCTTTTCATACTCGCTTCACCTTGCTGAATTATATTCATAACCCATCCAAATGCGATCATAGGCCAAATCAAAATTCCAAGATAAACTATAAATGCCGTGATATCACCAAGATTCATTTCTCCATTTATAACTTTACTGCCGCCCATCCAGATAACAACAATTATAGAAATGCCTGTTATCATATAAAGTATTGGCATAACTACAGCCTGAATACGAATTAGATTCATATTCTTATTAAGATAATCTTTGCTTAATTCATTCCATCGTTTAATTTCATTCGCTTCACGAACGTAAGATTTTATGACCCTTATTCCTGAAAAATTTTCCTGGGCACGAGTTGTAAGCAAAGAAAAATTCTCCTGAATCCTGGTGTATTTTTCATGAATTAATTTTCCAACTCTATAAACACCATAGGACAATATAGGTAAAGGAAGGAGAGCATAAATTGTTAAAGAAAAATTAATTGAGATCATTATTGAGACGACAATAATTAATCTTATTGAAGTATCGATTGAGTACATTACAGCCGGACCAATGAACATCCTTACAGCATTGATATCATTGGTTGCGTGGGACATTATATTTCCAGTGGAATTATTCTGAAAATATTTTAACGGAAGTTTTTGAATATGATTCCAAAAATCACCGCGTAAATCGTACTCAATCTCCCGCGAAACTACTATTATCGTTTGTCTGATCAGGTACCTGAAAATTCCACCGATAATGGAAGTACCAACAATAAGAAATGCATATCTTAAAAGAACTTCTTTAGTCGTATTCTGTTGTAGTGCATTGATTGAATCCTTTAATAAAATCGGTACGTAAACCGTCATTGCATTTGAGATCAGAATAAACAGAATTCCCCACAACAATTTGGTTTTATATCTGATAAAATATTTTTTAAGGGTTAAAAGATTCTTCATTAATTATGATTAGAGAAAAAGTTTTTTTATAAGTATGTGATTTTTTATGCTCAAATGCTGCGCGAATATAAAAACCCCGAATCTATTTCGGGGTGATTCAAGTCTCAATATAAAATGAATAATTGTCATTTCGACCAAAGGGAGAAATCTGGTTCTATAATTTTCAAAGATTTCTCAACCTGTCTGTCCAGTAGGCAGGTTAAATCCGCCGCGGCGGACTTCGAAATGACAAAAGACAGTTTCTAGCTAATCACATTAAACCCTGTGTACTTATGCAGCACTTTGGGCACAATAATTTTTCCTTCCGGAGTTTGATAATTTTCCAAAAGCGAGACCATTAATCGGCTTGTTGCTAATCCGCTTCCATTAAGAGTATGAACAAACTCCGGTTTTTTGGTCTGTTCATTACGAAAACGAATATTTGCTCTGCGTCCCTGAAAATCTTCAAAGTTGCTGCAGGATGATGCCTCAAGCCATTTATTTTCCGCTGGTGACCAGGTTTCGATATCATAACATTTTGCAGCTGAAAAACTTAAATCGCCCGAGCACAACATTAAAATTCTGTACGGAATATTTAATGCCTGCAAAATATCTTCGGCATCTTTTACAAGCAGTTCAAGTTCATCGTATGAAGTTTCAGGTTTTACAAATTTTACCATTTCAACTTTGTTAAATTGATGAACACGCAAAAAACCTTTTGAGTCTTTCCCATACGATCCCGCTTCTCTTCTAAAACATGCAGAGTAACCAACATATTTTATAGGCAAATCTTTTTCATTTAATATCTCATCGCGATGAATATTTGTTATTGGCACTTCCGCAGTTGGAATTGGATACAAACCATCTTTTTCGATGTTGTACATGTCTTCTTCCATCTTTGGAAGCTGTCCTGTTCCACGCATTGATTCTTTGTTTACAAGAAAAGGTGGAAAAATTTCTGAGTAATTATGATTCTGTAAGTGATAATCTAACATAAAATTGATAAGCGAACGCTCAAGAGTTGCACCTTTCCCTTTGTAAACGGGAAAACCTGAACCACTTATTTTTGCACCACGTTCAAAATCCAAAATATTAAGTTTTTTCCCAAGTTCTACATGATCCATTGGTTTAAACTCATTTTCAAATTTGAAACCATCAGGAACCCAGACTCTCACCTCAACATTTTCCTCTGCTGATTTTCCTACCGGTACAGATGAGTGTGGAAGATTGGGAATGAATCTTAAAATTCTATCTATCTCTTCTTCAGTTGTTCTAAGTTTGGTATCGTACTCTGCAATTTCATCACCAACTCGTTTCATTTCTGCAATGATCTCTGTTGCATCCTGCCCTGATTTTTTCATCTGCCCAACTTGCTGGGAAACTGAGTTACGTTTTGATTTTAATTCATCTGCGTGAGCTATGATATCTCTGCGTTGTTTATCTAATTCAAGAAGTTCATCAACCCGATTTTTTTCATTCTTGTTTGCAATGCCTTGCTTAACAACTTCGGGATTTTCACGAATAAATTTTATGTCTAACATATTTTCCTCTTTAAGAATAGAACAGCGATAACAAAGATCACTCGGGTTTTCGCTGATCAGTGCTGATCCGTTAAACCTGCCTGCCGGCAAAGGCAGGTCCATGTTAGCCGCGTTCTATTGCGATTATTTATTTAACTACTATGTTATAAATTTTATTTTTTACAAATATTTCTTTTACAATGGTTTTGCCATCAGTAAACTTAATTACTTTTTCATCAGCAAATACAAGTGGTTTAACTGTATTCTGTTCGCTGTTTATAGCAACCGGAATTGTTGCTCTAAGTTTGCCATTTACCTGAACTGCAAGATTAACAGTATCCTCAATCAAAGCTTCTTTATCAATAGCAAAGACAACAGGATGTTCAAAAATTGATTTGTCATTCCCGATTATCTGCCAGCATTCTTCTCCAAGATGTGGAGCAACCGGTGCAAGCATGGATGTAAATCTTAACAAAACGTAGCTTTGTATTTCTGTACTGCAGTTTTCCAAATCCTTAAGTTCATTTATCAATTCCATTAGTGAAGCGATTGCAGTATTAAATCTGAAGTGTTCAATCTCTTCATTAAACTTGTTTAAAGTTTGATTTACTTTACGATAAACTTTTTTCTCATTATCTGATAAAATTGATATATCATATTTATCTTTTGCAGATGCTTGTTTGATAATATCTTTA
>DASVGS010000067.1:0-9485 GCA_036379435.1 Ignavibacteriaceae bacterium | reverse complement strand
AATTATCATCTGCAAAACCGTACGAAATATTTTCTACTATTGCGCCAACAAACGCAGCAATAAAACCAATAATATATTCCATAGGAAAGTTACCGATCTTGGGAGTAAAAAAAACTACTACGCTTGCACTAATGAAAAATGAAAATGTTCCTATTAAACTTTTTCTTAGGAATTTTCTTTTCCCAAATTTTCTTCCGATTAGTGCAGCTACAGAATCACTGATAATTAATATTGAAAATGCAGTTACAAAAATAATCTTTGGAAAAATTATTGCACATATTAAAGCTGAAATTAAAACGTAAGTAGCACCGGTCAGATTTTTTTTCTCTTTGTCCAATTCATGTTTGCGCAACAAAAATCCAAATACACTATAAAATAATTTTGCAAATCGTTTCGAAAAAAATCTTCCTCCATCAACAATCAATGCAAACAAAGTAAGTGAAGCAAGTATTGCTATCGAAGTGGAAGTAGGAATAAAATAATAAATAACAGGAATAGATAAAGAAAAGAGATGAATCAGTTTTCTGACTAATTCATCTCTGTAATGAATTGTACCGTTGTCAATGTGAGTCATTTTTAGGTGCTGAATCCTGTTGTTGTCTCTGTTCCATCAATTTTTTTACATGTTCAGGAACAGCATCCTCTGCAGTTTTATTTTCTTTTTGTACCGGCGGCAGATTTTCACCTCTTATTATTCTGTCTATTTCATCGGCATCAAGAATTTCTCTTTCAAGCAGTTCTTGTGACAGCTTATGAAGTAAATCCATATTGTCACTAAGTATCTTTACTGCTCTATCAAATGCAGAATTAATTATTCCTCTAATCTCATCATCAATTTCAATCGCAGTTTTTTCACTATAATCTCTATGCTTTTGAATTTCTCTGCCAAGGAAAATCTCTTCTTCTTTTGCGCCATAAGCTAAAGGTCCCAATTTTTCACTCATTCCCCATTCGCAAACCATTTTACGGGCAATATTGGTTGCTTTTTCAATATCATTGCCTGCACCGGTTGTGTAATGATTAAACACTAATTTTTCCGCAGCCCTGCCACCCAGTGCATAAGTTATCATCGCCTCTAAATACTCTTTGGAATAAGTATGTTTTTCATCGATTGGCAGATAACTGGTTACTCCAAGTGCTCTTCCACGTGGAATTATTGTAACTTTATGCACCGGATCCGCTTCAGGAATCATTCGTGCAACAAGTACGTGCCCAATTTCATGATAAGAAGTAGTTTTCTTTTCATTTTCAGAAATGATTAAGCTTTTTCTTTCCATTCCCATCATTACTTTATCTTTAGCTTCTTCAAAGTCAATCATTTCAACTTTTTTCTTGTTTTTTCTTGCGGCTAAAAGAGCAGCTTCATTAACCAGGTTTGCTAACTCAGCACCAGCTAGGCCAGGAGTACCTTTAGCGATCACTTCAACATCAACAGATTCTCCGAGTGGGATATTTCTTGTATGAACTTTAAGAATTCCTTCTCTACCTTTTACATCGGGTCTATCAACTACAACTTGTCTATCAAATCTACCCGGTCTTAATAATGCAGGATCAAGTACATCCGGTCTGTTAGTAGCAGCTATAATAATCACACCGCTATTCTGTTCAAATCCATCCATCTCAACAAGTAATGCATTAAGAGTTTGTTCACGTTCGTCGTGTCCACCGCCCAAACCTGCACCACGATGTCTTCCAACTGCATCAATCTCATCAATAAAAATGATGCAAGGTGCATTTTTCTTTCCCTGGTCAAACAAATCGCGCACACGGCTGGCACCTACACCAACAAACATCTCTACGAAATCTGCACCTGAAATTGAAAAGAATGGAACTCCAGATTCACCTGCGACTGCGCGTGCTAATAATGTTTTTCCAGTTCCGGGAGGTCCTAATAGTAAAACACCTCTGGGAATTTTACCTCCAAGTTTTTGAAATTTTGATGGTTCTTTTAAAAATTCAATAATTTCCTGAAGTTCTAGTTTGGCTTCATCCGTACCTGCAACATCTTTAAAAGTTACTCTTTTGCTAGATGGAGTAATAAGTTTTGCTTTACTTTTTCCAAATGAAAATATCCCTCTTGATCCGCCACCCTGCCCTTGCATCCTTCTCATTATAATTACCCAAACTGCAATGATCAGAATCCATGGTAAAAATCCTATTAAAATGTTCAGCCATTCATTTGATTCTTTATCAAAAGAGTATTGAATGCCTTTCGCTTTCCAAATAGCTTCCTGATCCCGAATCATAGGTTCAGGAATGTAAACAGATATTGCCTTTACAGAAACAGGCTTACCTTTAATATTTACATTAGTTTCTTTACGAAGCTGAGCTTTAAATGTGTAATCGTTTATATCGGCCTTTGTAATACTTGCGGAAGAAATATTTTCAGGATCCTGAAGAAGAACTTCATACTCGCCGTAAGGTATTTCCGTATAAGTTTCAGCATTAGTTCTGAATACCTGCATAACAATTACAGCAGCTACAATAACAGCACCCCAACCAAAAACCATTCTGATTACTTTTGACCAATCAAAATTATCATCGGGTCTGTTCGGTTTATTGCCGTTCTGATTTTTATTACTTGATTTTTTTTCGTTTTCACTCATATTTTTATTCTAACATTTATCTCTTTAATAATTTTTTATTCATTCAGCACAAAAATGGATCTTAGATTTCTATACTTTTGGGCATAATCTAATCCGTAACCGATAACAAACTTACTTGGAATATTGAATCCAATATAATCAATTTTAACATTATATTTAAGGCTCTCCGGCTTCATTAACAGTGAGCAAACCTTCATACTTCCTGGTTTATGCGATTCAAAAATCTCTTCCAAATACTTTATTGATAAACCGGAATCAACAATATCTTCAACAATTATAATATCACGTCCGTTCACATCGCAATTAAGTTCTTTGAGCATGCGCACATTACCTGATGATATTTTGGAATCACCATAGCTTGAGAGTTTAAAAAAATCTATTTCACAATTAATGGAAATATTTTTTATTAAATCAGACAAAAATATAAATGCACCGTTAAGTACCCCAATAAAAATTGGAATTTTCCCTTTATAATCCTGTGACATTTGATCAGCCAGTTCTTTGATTCGATTCTGGATGATATTTTCTGTGAGGAATGGCACAAAAACATCATCACCAATGATAAGTCTTTCATTATTGTCTTCTGTTAATCCAGGCATAGCTTTAATACTTTCTTTGAGTTCGATTTTAACTTGAATCTGTCATCCAGTCTCTGACCAATTATCCAAACAATTTTACCATCGTTTTCCAAAACTAACTGATCTTTTTTTTCAAACGAATTAATTTTTATGTCGTTTAAATAATCTGAAACTTTTTTGCTTCCCTTCATACCTATTGGATAAAACTTATCTCCTTTACGCCAGTTTCTAATTATAAAATTATCTTTAAGCTTATCTGCAGATATATATTCAATATTTTTTGAACTACTTAATTGAACTTTTTCAAATTTATATTTTAAGATAGAAAATACCCTGCCATTAATTTTAATTTTATCGCCAACAGAAATTATTTTGTTATCGTGAGTCGATTCTCCTGATTTTTTTTTAATAATAATTTTATCACGTTCTCTATAACCAACAATTTTACTGGATAATTCTTCAGATTTACCAGAAGTTTTATTTACCAGCAACAATATTTTTTTAATATCATTTGATTCAAACTTGACTGAAAAATTTTCATCAACAATTTCCTTGATCAGGTAAGAACTAATAAATTCATTTTCATCAACTATAAAACCGACCGGAATTGATACTTTTACACCCGGTAAAACTTTTATTTTAGATTTTAGATTTGCACTGATCTCAGTTAATCCTGTATTTAACCGTTGCAAATTAAATGATGTATTTAAAACTGAATTTGTAATTGCAGGATTAATATTTTTTTGGATCAATGGAATAATTTCATTACGTAAAAAATTTCTTTCATATTCATTCGATAGATTTGAGCTATCTGTTCTGTACTCAAATAAATTATTTTCAAGATAATTCAGAATTTCATTTTTTGAAAGAGCTAGAATTGGACGAATAATATTTTTTCTCTTTATTGGAATTCCAGAAATGCCTTTCAGTCCCGCTCCTTTAATTAAATTCAGTAAAACTGTTTCGGTAGTATCATCAGCATTGTGTGCAGTTGCTATTTTATTATATCTGTGTTGATTAGAAATTTTCTCAAAAAAATCGTAACGAATTTTTCTTCCGGCAGCTTCCAAAGATATTTTATGTTTAAGAGAATAAGATTTTACTTTTTTTCTTATGCTGAAAAATGGAATGGAAATTTCGCGGCAAATAGTTTTACAAAAAAGTTCATCTCTATCCGATTCTTTTCCTCGCAATAAATGATTTACATGAGCTGCACCAATTTCAATCCTGAATTTCTTTTGGAACTTGTTTAAGAAGTGAAGCAAAAAAACTGAATCCGGTCCACCGCTTAATCCAATCAGAATTCTATCACCGGATAAAATCAAATTATTTTCAGAAATAAATCTTATAACTTTTTGTTCTGTTGCATTCATCAGTTTAAAAAGATTGAGGATTCATCCTGATTTTTGCTTTCCATGATCCGTTCAACATATTTACCCAGAACATCAAATTCCAAATTAACTGTGTCCCCAATTTTTTTATCAGCAAAAATTGTTTCTTTCCAGGTGTGGGGAATTATACCAACAGAAAATGAATTATCTTTCAATTCGGCAACGGTCATACTTACACCATCAATTGCAACCGAGCCGACATAAATAAGATATTGTTTAAACTTTTCCGGAAATGAAATTGTAAGCCAATGACTGTTGGAAAGTTGCTTAACATCTTCAACCTTACCAGTAGTATCAATATGCCCAAGTACAAAATGTCCGCCTAATCTCGCATCTGCCGCTAAAGGTCTTTCCAGGTTAACATTCATCCCTTGTTTAAGAACACCAAGGTTAGTTTTATTTAATGTTTCTTCAATTGTATCAACTGCAAAAGTATTTCCTGTAATTTTAACAACAGTTAAACAGCATCCGTTTACAGCTATACTGCTGCCGATTTGTAAATCTTCAAGTACTAATTTTGCTTCAATTACAAATTGGAAACCATCTCCTGTCGGGATTTTTTCTTTAAGTGTTCCTTTTTCTTCAACCAAGCCGGTAAACATTATATGCCCTAATAATTTTTAGAATTGTTAAACAAAGTTAAAAATAGAATTTCTAATATATTTATCAGAAAAAATTATTTTACAAGTTCAAGAAGAACATCATCACCAATTTTTTGTGAACTTTTTATAAACAGTTTTGTCGCATCACTTATTTTTTTACTGCTGATCTCAGAAAATGATTTTAATCCGCCGCCCAGAATTTTTGGACTTACGAACAAGTAAATATCATCAAATAAATTTTGGTTGATAAATGATGAATATATTTTACTGCCGCCTTCAACTAATAAGGAAGTAATTTGCATTTTAGATAATTCTTTGATCACACTTTTTAGTTTAAGCCTTCCCTTATTATCTGATTTAGCAAATAATAGTGTTACCCCGTTTTTTTTCAATTGGTTAATCTTTCTTAATTTGGATTTACTTTTTTCGGAAGCGATAACAACGGTTTTATCATCAGAATTATTTTTAAATAAATTCAAATCGTTTTTTAACAGAAGATTTGAATCTAATACAACTCGGTACGGATTTCTCCCCTCAACTAATCTTACCGTTAATTTTGGATTATCTTTTTTTGCCGTTTCATAGCCAATTAACACAGCATCATATCTTGCCCTTAACCAATGAACATACTTTCGTGATTCACTTGAAGAAATCCAATCTGAGCGATTATTCAAATCAGCAATTAAACCATCCAATGTTTGTGCAGCTTTTAAAGTTATATAAGGAAACTTTGATGTTATGTACCTGAAGAAAAATTTATTTAATTCCATACATCCTTTTTCCAGAACCCCAACCTTAACTTCAATTCCCGCTTTCTTTAATGCCTTAACACCATTACCGCTTACAAGCGGATTTAAATCAAGCGTGCCAATTACAACTCTTTTAATTTTTTCTTTTATGATCCTTTCAACACAAGGTGGGGTTTTACCATAGTGGCTGCAAGGTTCCAGATTTACATATAATGTTGATCCTTCAAGTGATTCTGCAGAAGAATTTATCGCATTAATTTCAGCATGATCTTCACCATATTTTTGATGATACCCCGCTCCAATTATTCTATTGTTTTTAATGATAACACATCCAACAAGCGGATTTGGACTAACACTGCCCTCACCTTTTCTGGCTATTTCAATCGCTAATTGTATGTAAGATTCATCTGCCAAAGTATTTACTTTATTTCTATAACTTCAAACTCCAATAATCCTGCAGGAGCTTTAACCTGAACTTTATCGCCAAGTTTTGCACCAAGTAAACCCTGTCCAACCGGTGATGTAATTGATACTTTCCCTTCCTGAAAATCAGCTTCTTCGGGTGAAACCAACAGATACTCAACAACTTTTTTAGTTTTGATATTTTTAATTTTTACTGTTGAAAGAAGATGAACCTCATCATTCGGCATTTTAGATGTATCAATTACTCTTGCCCTTGAAAGCATGTCTTCCATTTTACTTATTTTTAATTCAAATAGGCCCTGTTCTTCTTTAGCGGCATCATATTCGGCATTTTCAGAAAGATCTCCATGAGCACGTGCTTCTGCAATTTTTGCAGCCATTTTTTTTCTGCCGTTAGTTTTCATTTCCTGAAGTTCTTTTTCAAGTTCAATCAGTCTTTCTCTGGTTAGATATACAAAATTTTCACCGGACATATTAAAATCTCAATTTGTTAATGATTTAAAAAAAATTGCCACCGTCACAATAATTTGTGACAGTGGCTGGGCAAAAATAAGAATTGAATCTTTGGTTGTCAAGAAAGCAAATTATATGATCTTTATTATCATAAAAAGTGATAATTACTGCTGATTCTGCCACTGATCACTAAAGTATTAATCCTGATATTTATATAGTCTATTGTAAAAACACCTTATGTCAGCAATCACAAAATTGAATAAACCTAAATAAGATAGGGAATGTCTAAAAAAGCAAATCCTGGTGATTAATTAAACTAAATGTTTTTAAGTTTTTGAGATGATGATTAAACTAAAGCGAGGTGAACAAAATGAAAACTAAAATAAAATCGATTTTAAGAAATCCTTTAATCTTTACCGCAATTATATTATTCTCTGCATCAACCTTATTTGCACAGAATAGCGGACAACAAATTTCAAAAAGTAATTTGAAAATTTTTGTTGAGTACAGGTTAGCAAAAGAACATCTGCTGGATAATAACAATATTAATGTTGAAGTAAGCGGAAATAAAATTATTCTTTCAGGTACTGTCCCAACTTTATTTGATAAAAATCAGGCAGAAGTTGAAGCACACTCAGTTGATGAAAATTATTTGATCGAAAATAATATTAGTGTGGATGTTCCCGTTGTTGCTGATTCAATTCTTTCCGGAACCGTAATAAATAAAATCCAATCGAACCTTTTCTACTCAATTTTTGATTGGATAACAGTAAACAGCAATAACGGCATAGTAACATTAAAGGGCTGGGTTCATTTGCCATGGTTAAAGACTCAATTTGAATCTGAAATTGAGAAGATAGCCGGGGTAAAGAGAATTGACAATAAAATTCAAAATACATTTGGTCCGGGTGAACTTGGTGTAAGAGCCGCAAGATTAATTTATAACGATCCAATGTTTCATGGAATGCAGTATTCTAAAAACCCGCCAATACATATTATCGTAAATAATGGCACAGTAATCTTGAATGGAACAGTTAACTCAGAGGTACAAAGCATTTGGGCGGCAAATATAATTAATTTTCATACTGATGCGTTTTCAGTAGAAAATAATTTATTGATTAAGAATTAACGACAGCAGAAAACAATTTTATTTAATTTATTTTAAGGAGAATTATCATGAAGAGTTTAAAAATTTTAGCAGTTTTTTTCACACTGGTTTTTTCTTCGGCTCTTGCATATCCGGTCAATACACCGGATAATACACTTTTGAAATATTACTCAGCTTTGCTTACTCTCAATCTCAATCATGCAATGGATGCTTCCAGAATCATCTATCATTTATCTATGGAACCTGCGTTTGAAAAAAATTTTTTGGAAGACGAATTAAATAAAATTCAGCAAAATGTTGATTATGCAAACACAAATATTGCAAATATTATTTTGAACACTATAGACAGCAAAAAGCCGGATATAAATAAATCACTAAAAAATATAGATAAACATCTTGCACAAGTACTTGTTGATGTTAAAGAGATTAGAAGTAAACTGATGGATTCCCGAAGCGTAACAAGTGATTTGGCAGATATATATTTTCAAATTTATACTTCAGAAAATGATGATCATCAGGAGTTAAAAAGAATACTTAATCTTAAAACTGATGAAGAGCCATTGTTAGTTGTACCCGAAAAATTTTAAACGTTGATTAATTCAAAAAATAAAAAAGGCGATTCAATTGAATCGCCTTTAAACTATAACTAATAAAGTACATTAAGTACTATTTTAACAACATCATCTTTCGTGTTTCTGTATAATTTCCTGAAGTTAATTTATAGAAATATGTTCCTGTCGGTAAATCATTGGCGTTAAATGTAACTTCGTGAGCTCCTGCTTCTAATTGGTCGTTAACAATATTTGCAACTTCTTTTCCGATTACATTGTAAAGTTTTAGTGTTGTAAATCCTGCTTTGCCCAAATTAAATTTAATTGTTGTACTTGGATTAAATGGATTGGGGTAATTTTGTTCAAGCCAAAATGAATTTGGATTCATTTCGTTCTCAAGTCCTGTTACAACAGAATTTACATTTTTTAGGATCCAGTTTCCGGGATCGAAAGATATTGAAGTTGGCATGCCATTTACACTGATATTAAAATTCTGTACTTGTGCATTATTAAAAACCGAAACAATGGTATCACCATTTGCAAAGTTTACTTTAATTTGAATCGGCATTGTAAAAAATGTGGGATTTGAATTTGTGGTCTGAGTTATCTTCAAAGCAAGATCATATAAATTGCCGCTTACATTCTGAGTACTCCATACTACAGAATATTTTGGATAATTTTCACCATATATCCACTCCTGAAAGAAATAGTCCAGGTCCATTCCAGAAACATTTTCGGCAACGGTCTGAAAATCTTCTGTTGTTGCCACACCATAAGCAACAGACGGATCTGCGGTATAACTCCGAAGTATGTCATAGAAAATCGAATCACCCACAATTCCTCTAAGCATATGCAGCACTACTGCACCTTTGGAGTATGATCGTGCACCATTAAAAATTTCATTAACACTTGAAATATCCTCAACCCAAATTGAACCTACAGCATATTTTGCATTATTCATTTCATTAAACATGTAATTATCATAACCGGATTTACCATACCAGTCTTCATAAATTACACCTTC
>DASVGS010000066.1:0-6454 GCA_036379435.1 Ignavibacteriaceae bacterium | reverse complement strand
TTAAGATTCATTTTTTCGGGTAATCCGCCAACATTGTGATGAGTTTTAATTGTAACGGAGCTGCCCTTTACTGAAACTGATTCAATCACATCAGGATATAATGTGCCTTGAACTAGAAATTGTGCGCCATCAATTTTTTTTGCTTCTTCTTCAAACACTTCAATAAAAGTGTTTCCGATTATTTTTCTTTTTTGTTCCGGATCAGAAATATTTTTTAGTTTACTAATAAACTTTTCTGAGGCATCTATGTGGATATAATTAAGGTTTAATTTCTCTTTAAATATTTTGCCAATCTCATAACTTTCATTTTTTCTCATCAAACCTGTATCGATATGAATGCAAATCAGATTTTCCTTAACAGCCGCTTTAACAAGAACTGCGGCTACTGTTGAATCAACACCGCCACTTAGTGCACAAATTACTTTCGCATCTTTTACCTGATCTTTTATTTCGGCTATGCTTTTTTCAATAAAATTATGCGGATTCCAACTGCCGGTACATTTACAGATATTAAATAAAAAGTTATCTATTATTTTTTTCCCTTCATCAGTATGAACAACCTCTGGATGAAACTGAACACCATAAATTTTTTCAGTTTCATTTGAGACTGCACCGATTGGTGAATGATCAGACTTTGCGATTACTTTAAATCCTGAGGGTAATTCAGTAAGATAATCACCATGACTCATCCAAACTTTGGATTCCTTTTTAATATTTTCAAACAAAAGTGATGTATCAACAACATTTAAAACTGCTCTGCCATATTCTCTATCCTTTGCGGGTTCAACTTTACCTCCAAGTTTTTTACTAATTAATTGAAGTCCGTAACAAATACCGAGTATTGGTACATTAATCTGTAAAATCCGCTTATCAAGATCTGGGGCTTCGGAATCATATACACTCATTGGTCCGCCAGATAAAATAATTCCGATTGGATTAAATTTAATTACTTCATCATACGATATCTTATGAGAATGAATTTCAGAATAAACATTTGCTTCCCTGATGCGCCTTGTGATCAATTGGGTGTACTGGGAACCAAAATCAATTATTAATATCTTTTCGTTATTTTCCATAAAATATTTTACCGTTTAAAATAAAAAAACAAAATTCGGTCTCCCGAATTTTGTTTTAAAGTTTTCAAAGAAAATTATTTACTGACCAATTAAAGCCTGATAAGCAGCAGCGTCAAGCAAATCATTAAGTTCTGCAGCATCACTAATCTCAACTTTTAACATCCATCCTTTTCCATATGGATCAGAGTTTACCATTTCAGGATTGTCTCTGATAATTTGATTAAGCTCAATTATTTTTCCGCTAAAAGGAGCAAAAATATCACTAACGGTTTTTACTGCTTCAATTGTTCCAACGGATTCCCCTTTTTTTATTTCAGCAAGAGATGGATCGATATCTACATAAACAACATCTCCAAGTTCGCCTTGCGCATAATCGGTAACTCCAATTGTGCCGATACTATTTTCAACAAGAACCCATTCGTGTTCTTTTGTATATTTTAAATTATTTGGAACGCTCATTTTATCCTCTAAAAATTTATCTAAAAAATAGAATTATTTATCTGCATTAAACTTATCAAGAAAACCAGTATCAAAATGTCCGCTAATAAAACGCGGGTCATCAAGTACTTTAAGATGAAATGGAATAGTTGTTTTTATTCCTTCTATTATAAATTCATCTAAAGCTCTTTTAGCCCTGGAAATTGCTCTGTCTCTTGTTCTTCCCCAAACAATCAATTTTGCTACTAAAGAATCGTAGTAAGGCGGTATTGTATAAGATTGATATATATGTGAATCAACTCTTACTCCAAATCCTCCGGGAAAGTTTAAAGAAGTTATCTTGCCCGGTGATGGTCTAAAATCATGCTCAGGGTCTTCTGCATTTATTCTGAATTCAATACTATGACCAAATGGTTTCTGAGGTGGTACATCAACCTTTTGACCCGCAGCAACTAAAATCTGCTGTCTGACAAGATCAACACTATAAATAGTTTCGGTAACCGGATGCTCAACCTGAATTCTTGTATTCATTTCCATGAAGTAAAAATTCTTATGTTTATCCAATAAAAATTCAATTGTACCTGCACCAAGATAGTTAACAGATTTTGCACCGAGAACTGCAGCTTCACCCATTCTTGCTCTAAGTTGTTCATCCAATGCAGGTGATGGTGATTCTTCAATTAATTTCTGATGTCTTCTTTGTACTGAACAATCTCTTTCGCCATAGTGATAAACATTTCCAAAACTATCACCCATTACCTGAAATTCAATATGTCTCGGATTCTCTAAATATTTTTCAATATAAACTGCAGCATTTCCAAACGCAGCTTCAGCTTCCGTTTGGGCATTTTGAAAGGCTTTTTCAAAATCTTTTTCTTCCCACACAATACGCATACCTTTTCCGCCGCCGCCTGCTGAGGCTTTAACAATAACCGGGAAACCAACTTCGTGTGCAATTTTTATAGCATCTGCAATTTCGTTTACAACTCCATCGCTGCCGGGAATAACCGGTACCCCATTTTTTCGCATAGTGTCTTTAGCAAAAGATTTATCACCCATTGCTCTTATCATTTCAGGAGATGGACCAATAAACGTTATTCCAGCCTCGTTACAAATTTCTGAAAAATCGGCATTCTCAGCTAAAAATCCGTACCCGGGATGAATTGCATCTGCACCAGTAATTTGTGCTGCAGAAATTATCGAAGGAATTTTGAGGTAGCTTTCTTTTCCGGATGAAGGACCAATGCAGACGGCTTCATCTGCAAAAGTAACATGCAAAGATTCGCGGTCAGCTTCTGAAAAAACCGCAACAGTTTTTGCACCAAGTTCTTTACAGGTTCTAATAATCCGTAAAGCAATTTCGCCTCTATTGGCGATTAAAATTTTATTAAACACAGCATCTCTGGTTTTATAGCGTTAACTTTTCTGTAATAAGAATAATGGTTGATTATATTCAACCGGTTTTCCGTTTTCCACCAATATTTTTACAATTTTGCCGCTTGCATCAGATTCAATTTCATTCATCAGTTTCATCGCTTCAACAATGCATAAAACAGTGCCGGCAGAAACTTCATCTCCTACCTGAACATATGAATCGGCATCAGGTGCAGGCGCCCTGTAAAAGGTACCAACAATGGGCGATTTGATTTCGTGTAATCCGGCATTCTCATCCGTTGATTTTTTAACCTCTGTCTTTGCATCAACTGGCGCACTATTTTGAGTCATAGGATGGGCCAAAGGTGCTTGTGCATAAGATACGGTTTGAGAAACACGAACTTTTTTAGCAAGTTTAACACGTGTTCCGTTCTCTTCTATTTCAAGATCGGTAACTTCACTTGCCTCAAGAATCCTGATAAGTTTTTTTATAAGATTTAGATCCATTTGTTATACCTTTATTTAGGATTTTACTCTTTCAACATATTCCCCGGTACGCGTATCTACTTTAAGCAGATCATCAACATTAACGAATAAAGGAACATTGACCGTAGCACCGGATTCCAGTTTTGCTGGTTTAAATGCATTTGTAGCTGTATTTCCTCTAAATCCCGGCTCTGTTTCTGAAACTTTTAAGTAAACAAAGATAGGAGGTTCAACAGTAATAATATCATCACCATTAAATAGGATTTCAATTTCTTCACTTCCTTTAAGATAATCAACTGAATCTCCAAACAATGCTACGGGAACATTTATCTGTTCATAAGTTTCATTATCCATAAGAACTAAAAATTCACCTTCTCTAAAAAGATACTGGAACTTCTTGCGTTCAACTCTTATTATTTCAACTGATTCACCTGATCTGAATGTATTATCCAATACTTTTCCGGTTCTTAAATTCTTTAGTGTACTGCGTACAAATGCTCCACCTTTGCCAGGTTTAACATGTTGAAATTCTGTAATTACATAAGGGTCATTTTTAAATCGAATGATTAGACCATTTCTAAAATCTGAAGTGTCTGCCATAATACTCTAAATTAATTGTTAATAATTGACTTGAAAAAAATAGAGATAGAAGTCTGTAATGTCAAGAATAGGTTTTTAACGATTATTGACAAAAAACCGTGAATTTCTTCACGGTTTTTATAGAAAATCTATCAAAATCATCTAATTCAGTTGAGTTAGATATTTATCCACCTGAGCGTAAACTGCAGATGTTTTGTATTCATCTTTGATCGTTTTAAGAAGATTTTTAGCCTGATCTTTATCGCCGGCATTAAAATAATTTACTGCCGCACGAAACATATAATCAGAATTCATAACATCTGTTTTTGATACTTTAGATGCTTGCATATAAAGCTCAGCAGCTTTTTCGTATTCATTTTTAAATGCATAATATCCAGCCTGACCCGCCAGAGAAGCCGCTTTATAAATATCTATATCACCACTATAATCTTCATAATATTTAAATGCATCATCCGGTTTACCGAGATTTGCATAGCTGTTGGCTAAATAAATTTTAGCTGTTTCACCATTTTCAGTACTTCCGTATTCAGCAACTATTTCTTTTAATCCTAACATCTTAACATCTTTTTTACCCTCAATAGCACCCAGAAAATCACCAGTATCATATAAATTCATAGCCTGAGAAAGATGTTCACCAGCTTCCTGATTTTGACCGCTTCTATAATTCATATATAGAATTACAGCAATTATTACTATTGCAATCACACCCAGGTAAGTAAATATTCTGTTTTTATTTTCTTCAAAATATGATTGCGATTTATAGTAGAATTCTACAAGCTTGTCTTCTTTAATCTCTTTTCTGGAAAGCTTTTTCTTTTTAGTCAGCATTCTTTGTCCTATTCTTAATAATCTAATTTATGACGGCAAATTTAACACCAAATTGTCCAATCTTCCAAAGATTTGAAAGCCCAATAATGTATTTAAAATAAATTTTGGCTTAAAATTGATCTCAAAAAGCAGTTATTAAAAATTTAATATTTGATGTTTTTTAAAAAGCTTTAACTGAAGTGAACAAAAACCACGAAGAAGTTTATTTTGTACGCCCGGCAGGATTTGAACCTGCAACCTTTGGAACCGGAATCCAACATTCTATCCAATTGAACTACGGGCGCATAAATTTTAATGCAATTAAAAGTTTACAGGTTAAAAATACAAATAATTTATCGTGCTGTTAAATTCTAATCTTTATTTTTTTGATTCTATCATTTAAAGAAATGATATAATACAAGATTTTTTAATGGAACAACCTCCATTTTTGAAAATCCGATTTTATCCGAAAGTTGTTTTAGAAATTCTTCCTTTAATCTGTGTTCAATTGGCGGACCAAAATCTTCAACAGCATATTTCCATTCTAGAACTGATACTTGTTTAAATGAAACCCGTTTTGCTTCTTCCAGTGCTTTAGTATAATCATCTACTTCGTGCAGAAGCACACCCATAAAAACCAGATCAAAAGAATTATCGTCAAATGGTAAATTCTCTGCTGCAGATAATTTAAATTCCGCATCAGGCAAATGTTTTTTTGCAGCATCTATCATATCAGGATTCACATCAACACCGGCAATTTTAATACTTCTTTTTGCAAATGCTTCTGCAAATAATCCACTTCCGGTTCCAACATCTAAAACAGAATTAATTTGAGTACTGCCCAGGCACAAATCAACAACTCTATCAACTTCTAAACGTTCAATCCGTTCTGATGAACGAAGACGATCTACTCCATTATTATATACTCTGTCATTCATAAAAAAAATTTTCCTTAATAAATTTTATACACCAAAAATGATTTATTAAAATCTATTTAAAATTAAAATCTGACTTGTTGCAGGCTTATCTTTTATTTCCCCAGTAATGGTAAGATTAGCTCTTTGAGTTAGTTCAGTTAAGCCATTATTAGAAACAAAATTTTTAAAGTTAGTATAATGTTCTTTACCTGCAAGATATTCAACAACTTCATTCAAAATATTCCAGAATCCTTTTTTTACCGGTACCAAATAATCTCCAATAATAATTGTATCTGCAATTTGAGATATTTCCTTCAAAAGCGCTACTCTCTCTTCAGGATTAACTTCATGGATTACAAAAGTCATTACTGCATAATCAAAATGAAAATTTTGCGATAGGAGTGAGGAAAGGTCTGTATGAAGAAAAGAAATTTTTGAGTTTGGATTTTTTGCAAGATTTAGATTGGCTTTATCGATATTCTTTTTTGAAAGATCGATTCCAATAATCCTGTTTATTTTATCTGCAACAGAAAAAGAAAATCTACCGGTTCCACATCCAACATCAATTACAGTTGAACCTCGATTTATAACATTCTTAATTTCCCTAAACATTTTATCCTGGTTAGGAGCAATAATCCTATCATAAAACCATCCATCGTACCAATGAACTTTATTGTGATCCATTATATTTTTTATTTAGTGAACAAGTTCCTGTTCACTTAATTGTTTTTTAAAATTGTTTATGTAATCCGCAGC
>DASVGS010000065.1:0-5350 GCA_036379435.1 Ignavibacteriaceae bacterium | reverse complement strand
ATGAATAAATAAAACTGAAGCTTTAACTTTGGAAAGAGATATTTTGTTCCAGAATAAGAAATTTATTCTATTAAAAAATCGAAGTAAGTATTAGGGTAGGGTTCATTTTTAAGAGTAAAATGCCACCATTCTTCGGCGAGATTTTTAAATCCATATTTTTCCATTAAAGAATAAAGCAGTAATCGATTGGCTCTTTGTTGAGGACTAAGTAGTATATTTTTTGTATGAGAAAGCTCATTAAAGCAATCAAATCCTGTCCCCATATCAATACTGTTATCTTTAAATCTTTTATCAACTGATTCAAAGCATTTACACTGATCGGTTACATCAAATCCCGGCTGTTGGGGAAGTGGAATCGGAACAATGGTCAAATCAACAGTGCTGCCGCGGCTGTGTCCCGATTTTTCTGCAATGTAACCATCAACAAATAATCTGCCTTTATCAACAGCAGGATAAAATTCTTTTTTTGTTAGTGTATCGGAAAGATCTTTAGCCCATCTTACAAAATGATCGACTGCACGCTGAGGACGATAAGCATCATAGATTTTAAGCGATAAAGAAAAGTTTCTTAATTCAGTCTGAACTTTTGCAAGTGAATCAGCGGCAGCCTTGGTTATGTAACATTTTTCTGCATTGTATCCTTCAACGGGAACACCGAGAAAATTATGGCTTGTTGTATATCTTAAATCTAAAATAATATCAGGAATAACTTCACGGATCTCAACAAATCCGGCAGGAATTGATTGTGGAAATAAATGTACAGAGAGAGTAAGAAAAAATATGAAAGTTAATTTTTTCATTACTCAAATATAAAAAGTTATTCGTTTTTCCAATGGCAATCGGTACAAAGATGATTTTCAATTGATTCGCCAAGTTCAACAGGATGCTGGAACTTTAATCCATTTAAATCAACTCTGGTAACACCAGCATTATCAGTTTGCGAAATAATTTTATGACAACTGTTACAATCGTTTGAAATTACTTTCCCATCATCACTGACATGATTTCCATCATGACACCGGAAACAGCCAGGGGTATAAGTGTGAGCTATGTTATCCGGAAAATGTTTCCAGTTAGCATTCATATAAGGAAAATAATTTCTTGAATAAATGTTTTTTATTATTTCAATGCTTGATTGGATTTCATTCTTTTTAGATTTATACACATCAGGATAATTAGTCAGATAAAAATCATCTATCTTTTGTTTAATATTTTCCAGTGCCTGTTCTTTTGTTGTATAATTATCTTCTAATGCTTCAACAGAAATACTTTTAATAAAGGGAAGTGTCTCATCAATTTTATTTTTTGTAAGCATTTCATTTATCATCTTATCAGGTTGATGATAAATATGTGAAGGTCTGTTATGGCAATCGATACAATCCATTGTTCTCATATTTTCGCTGTTCAAATTCATCTTTTTCACATCAAAAGTTCTGTCTTTAAAGATAGTTTCTTTTCCATCCTTTGATGTTACTTTTACCCAGGGTATAACCAATCTTCGTTTGTCAGTATATATATAAGAGATCACGTTATCAGGGTTAACATGCCAATGTATTCCCTCAATAGATCCTAATTCACTTTTTCCACCGCCAATTTTTAACAACATGCTGATATTAGATTTTGTATTCTGTTCGTCGGACAGATAATACGTATAATCAATTTTCTTTTCATTGTAAAATAAAGCAGGGGTATGACATTGCTCGCAAGTTCCTTCAGCAGGACGTAAGGCTTCAACCGGAGTTGGAATGGGTCTAGAATATTTATTGAAAAGGACTGAATAAACCTGATAAGCACCTGAGATTTTTGATTTAACATACCAGTTAGTTCCTGAACCAATATGACATCCGACGCAGCCGACTCTTGAATGGGGAGAATCTAAATAGGCAGTATACTCAGGTTCCATTACCTTATGGCAAATGGTTCCGCAAAATTCATCGGTTTCTGTATATTCATAAGCTTTAAAACTTCCAAAGGCAGAAAAAAGAAGAAGTAAGATTGTACCAAGAGCAAAAGTTACAAACATTGCCCGCTTTTTAGGATCATTAAGATCAATTACAGGAAGATATGAACCACGTACTATTCCTTTAACTTCTCTTCTTTTTTCACGAAAAATTCCATAAGCAATTAATAATAAACCAATGATTAAAAAAGAGGGGATGATAATGTAAGTTAAAATTCCAAGATACGTATTTTCTTTTGAGCTGAATATATCAAGCACAAACAAAAAAACTATAAGTCCAAAACTTAGCGAAGCAATTGCTGCACCGGTTAAAGTAATTGGATTATAAACGTAATTTGGAAATAATTTCTTCATTGCAATCTCTTAGAATAAAAGAAAATGGTTTGTTAAAACTTAAAATATAATTTATCGAAAATTAAACTTCGTCTGATTCTTCTTCAGACTTCATTCGTTCTTCGGCCTGTTTCTTTTTTATTCTTTCAAGTTCAAGGGGATGCTCTTCAGCCATTTCTTCTTCTGTAATTGTTCCTTTGAACCATGCAAGACTCATCGGGTAAATATCAGGATTAAAGATGACGAAATAGAAGTGCCAAACAACAATTGCAAGGAATGCCAACCATGCTTCATAATAGTGGATTGTTCTTGCAATATCCCAATCTAATTTTGAGAAGACACCAATATAATCAATGTAAATCCACATTAATAATCCGGTTAAACTCATTACAATTGTACCCCAAACCAATGCCCAGTATTCAGCCTTTTCAACATAACTGAAACGATCTAGCTTGGGTTTATCCTTTGATAATCCAAGGTTAAACTTTGCAACTCCTATAGCATCAGTAAAATCTTTTAATTTCGGGAAAAGATCTTTTACTAATTCTCTTCCTCTTTGTGTGAAGGAGATGTAATATATATGATATAAGCTAACAAGTATCATTATAATGGCTGCAATTCGATGAATCCAGCTTCTGTATTCCACAGCGTGACTTGATAAATCTCTGATATGACTCACCCACCACGTGTTTGGATATCTGAGCATAAAACCTGTAATTACCAATATCATAAAACTTATAGCCATTGTAGCATGTTGAATTCTCTCATTAACAGTCATTCTTAAATAAAGGGAATGACCATGTTTTTCTTCTCTGATTTGTCCAAGCTGTTTTAGTTTTCTGATCCTGGATTTTCTAAAAAGATCAATTGCATTATGTAAAAACATTCCGCTAAGAATACTGATAATCAAAATAATGTATGTGGTTGATATCCAATATAGTATAGGTTCATCAGCTTTTTCGAGCGTAACATGTATGTTTCCCTGTGTAAATGTTTCATTAGCACCAGGATGACATTTACCGCATGTTTTTACAAGATTATTTTTATTAACCATCGATGTCGGATCAGATGACGGTTTGATATTATGAACACCATGACAACTGCCGCAATTTGCAACTGAAGCCGATCCTCCGCTTAATGCAAGTCCGTGATAAGATTGAGAGAAAGTCTTGTATCGATCAGCAGAAAGCCCATATTTTTCAGAAAGTTTCATAGATTCATGACAAGGAGAACAAACCTGGCTTGAAACATTTTGAAATGCGACCGGGGCATTAGGATCTTTAACATTTAATATATTATGTTCACCGTGGCAATTAGTACAAGATGGAGCATCACCATTGCCTTGCATTACCAGCTTACCATGGATGCTTTCAACATACTCATCTTTAATTTCGGAATGGCATTTACCGCAAGTGTTTGGAATATTTAATCTATAAACTGTAGATCTGGAATCAGTTCCTTTAATAATTTCGTGTGCAGAGTGACAATTAATACAGCCGGCAGCTTCTCCGTTATTTTTTACATTAAGCGCATAACCATGAACACTTTTATCATACGCGTGAATAAATCCGGCAGACGGAGTAGTACGCTGTCTAACCTCATCATTATCCAAATGGCACGATAAGCAAAGTTTTTCCTGTGCCTTCTTCATTTCAACTTTATTATCACCAAAAGCTATTTTTGTAATCGGCGATTTATGACAGGTGATACAATTAGGTGCGCTTTTATCTCCATTATTAAAAGCTGCAGCGTGATTTGAAGTTAGATAATTTTGACTCTGTTCTTTATGACAATTTCCGCAGGTAACAATCAGGTTTTTACTTGACCATTTACTTTTTGGATCTTTAGGAGATACAACATCATGAATTCCGTGACAGTTTTTACAAGATGTGTCAAGCGTTTTTCCCAGTCCTTTTGATTTTAATATTTGCGGATGAAAAGAATGTTTTGTTAATACTTTTTGATGACAATTAACACAATTAATTTCCTGAATATTTTCTGCGTGCGGCATACTTTCAGGATCAAAACCTTTATGACAGGCAACGCAGCTTAATTTTGAATGAACTGAACTTTTAAAAACATCTTCTTTTACAAACAGGGAAATCTCTTTCCCGTTTTTTTCCATAGTAAGTGTATTATCACTATGGCACATTAAACAATCATCATTCGATTGAGCATATATATTTGAGGGTAGAATAACTAATCCGATTACAAGGAGGGTCTGTAATACTTTTAAGATGTTTGGGAAGCATCTTAATTTTTCGTTTGATGATAATCTAAGTGCCATAAATGATATTTTAAACCTTATTATTCGCCTTTAAGAGTTAGTAACCAGTCAACTAATTTAGTAAGTTCTTCGTCGGTTCCTTTAAAAGACGATTTATGATCTTTATCATTAAGCTTAGCTTCTTTTTTGAGATACTTACTTAAGAATTCCACAGTTTTATCTTTTCCAACAGTTGAAAGGTCAACAGCATCAGATTTTTTTGATTCGATACCAGCTGAAGTTACTGTATGACACATATTACATTTATTGTCTACAAATATTTTTTTGCCATCATCACTTGGCTGATTAGCTATTGTGAATGCGAATCCATACAGTGCAACTATTGTTACAACTAATCCAAGATAAATCATTATATTTTTCATTTTATTATCCTTCTAATGTTTTTTAATCGGTTGAAGATTTTTCACTGCAACGTTACAATTAGAATACCACATTTTTAATTCTAATTATTTGCTAAAAATCCAATATTATCAATATTCAGATTTGCTATAATTCTCAGCTTTGGGAAGCAAAATAATAACAATTTCGCAAGATTTAGAATGTTTCAATAATTATTTATGAAGTAAATTATTTCGTTCTGATGTACATAATAATCTACTATTGAATATAATAAAAGTCACAAATAAATTTTTAAAAAGATTTTTTTAGGCACTTGCTAATAATGCAGGTATTCTCGAAGAAATTTCGTTCAGATCAAAAGGTTTATAAAAAATTTCGTCTACAAATTTCTTTATCTGACCCTCAGGTTCCTTAACGCGATTATTAAAAAC
>DASVGS010000064.1:0-8434 GCA_036379435.1 Ignavibacteriaceae bacterium | reverse complement strand
ATTGACTTTCAGACAATAAAATGTTTATCATCTTCTCTGTAACATAAAAACCTTCTGTTTCCTGCGGATGCGTTCTTGCGTGAATGTGAACAGTTCTTTTACCTTCAATGTTAAGCGGATTATCCGAGATTGTAAGCTGCCACAGTGGTCTGCCCTGCACACTTACACCTATTGAATCTATCTTTACATATTTATTCATCCGCCAAATATCCAGATCTGTCAAAAGACTATCGTAACTATAACCCATGTACTCTGGTGACAGGTATTGAATTTCATTTAAATCATCTATAGGAAACCCGCATTTATCAACCTCAATAGCTCTGCCATTTACATAATTTATTTGAGTTTGAGATAATAAAATATCAGCAGACAAAACAATGATTGTTGCTAAAAAAATCAGGAAACGGTTGTCAATTTTTTTCATAATATTTTTTTGTGTTTCTTTAATTTAGGAAAATGTTTTATGAGTTACCCGGTACTTGTTCAGAAAGTTTATATTAAGAATTATTTAATCATTATTCTGTGAGTTTCTTTTAACTTCCGTATTTTTATCAGCATGAAATAAATAAAGTTTACAGGTGAAGTTTTGAATTTTATGGAAAAAGAAATGTCAATCGGAGTTTTTGATTCCGGTATCGGTGGATTAACTGTAGTTAAAAGATTATTATCTGTTCTTCCAAAAGAAAGCATAGTTTATTTTGGAGATACTGCACGTGTTCCTTACGGATCAAAATCCAATGCAACAGTAATTGATTATTCCATCCAGAACACAAATTTTTTGATTAAAAAAAATGTTAAAGCTGTAGTTGTAGCATGCAATACCGCGTCTTCTATTGCTATACCTGAGCTTAGAAAAAGATTTAACGTACCGATAATCGGAGTAATATTACCGGGCGCTGATATGGCTTACAAAGAAACAAAGAATGGAAGAATAGGGGTTATCGGAACTCGTGCAACAATTAACAACAATGCATATTCCAACGCGATCAAAGAAATTGATAATGAGATAGAGGTGTTTGAAAAAGCCTGCCCGCTTTTTGTTCCGATTGTAGAAGAAGGCTGGACTCATCACAGGGCGGCTTATGAAATTGCAGAAGAATATCTTAAAGAATTAAGAGAAAAAGATATTGACACGCTGGTACTTGGATGTACTCATTACCCGCTTCTTGCAGATGTAATTCAGGAGGTAATGGGCAAAGGAGTTAAGCTAATCGATTCCGGAATTGCAACAGCAGAAGTTGTGCGTAATGAAATAAACAGAATTGGCCTGGAAACAAATTCTGCAGTACCCGGAAATTTAGATTTATATGTAAGTGATATTCCAACAACATTTAAATTAGTTGCAGAATCATTTCTTGGAAAAAAAATAGAAGAAGTTGTAAAAGTTGAAATTGAAGAGTTAGCAAAAAAATAGAGACAGTTGTTTAGCTGTCTCTATTAATATCTTAGGGATTCTAAATCCTATTTTAGCAAAACCATTTCTTTAACATCTATAAAACTACCGGCCTGCAATCTGTAAATATATACTCCACTTGAAAGTTTGGAAGCATCAAAATTTACTTCATAAACTCCGGGCGTTTTTACTTCATTAATTAAAGTAGCAACTTCCTGTCCCGTTATCGAGTAAACTTTAAGCACTGCAAATGATGTTTGAGGAATAGCGTATCTTATTTTGGTTGATGGGTTAAAAGGATTCGGATAATTATTATAAAGTTTAAAGCTTGATGGATTAATATCAATTAAATTTTCATCTATGCCCGTTACATTAATTACGGCAGATGTAGTTCCCCATTCTTTTGAGGGACTTTTGAAACCCGCGTTTACCGTATAAGTTCCAGCCGAAGGAGCAGTAAGTATGAATGGATTGCTTGAAGTTTTATTGTTTACAGCAACTACAGTTCCGTTGTTATCAACAAGCTCCCCGGCAACATTGCCTGTAGTACCTGCAACCGTAATCCTAACCTGCAGGTTATCTAAAACTTCAGCAGTAACAATACCGGATTGTAATGTGTGACATCCTGATCCGCCGCAGCCAGGTGCACTTCCGTTAAAATCTGGTTGAGATTTTGTAAATGTTAAAATCATAACTGCAATTATTGTAACTAATAAAACAAAATTTATTTTCATGGTGATCTCCTGATTTATCTATCGTTAACAAATGGCAAATATCATGCCCTGTAAACATTAGTTAAATCACAAGAATATTAAAGGGTAAAATTAATTAGACCAAAATTGGCGGGTTAAATTTCATGGTGACCGGAAATTTTATGTGTTATTTTTCAAAATACTTTTTTATCTCCTCGTAGTTATTAGTCAGTCCAAGTACAATCATAAGTTTAATTCTGGCTTTTTGCCCGTTAAGATAATCTGAAAAAATTACACCAAGATTATGCAAATGTTTGCCTGCTCCTGGATAACTATAAATATCATCTGTTTCACCAGCCGGGCAGCGCGATGTTAAAATAACCGGAATACCTTTATCAACTGCATACTTAATTCCATCAAAGGCAGGTGGCGGAACATTACCAACGCCAAGTGCTTCTACAACAATTCCATCAACTTTACTATCTGCTGAAAATTTAAAAAACTTTTCATTCATCCCGGCATATACGGTTAATAAATCTACATTGGTATTAATTTTCTCTGTCTGAATTGTTTCAAGATGTTGTGGCAAGCGGTTATAAATTACTCTACCATTCTGCACAAAACCCAAAGTTCCAAAATCTAAACTTTTAAAGGATTCAACTGAATCAGAATATATTTTTGTTACCTCGCTTGCTGCGTTTATTTCTCCATTTAAACAAACAAGCACACCAAGATTTTTTGAATTCTCGTTCAGACAAATATGCATTGCATCAATAAGATTTTTTGGACCATCCCAATCAGGTTCAGAGCTGTTTTTCATCGCTCCTATTACAACAATCGGGATTTTCGTTTTTATAGTTAGATCTAAAAAATATGCTGTCTCCTCCAATGTATCGGTTCCGTGTGTAACTACTACCCCATCATATTTGTTTGATTTAAGTTTTGCATTAATTTTTTTTGATAGATCAAGCATAAGGTCAGGTGTAACATGTGGACCGGGATATTTCCCAAAATCAAAGCATTCTATTTCAGCCAAAGAATTTGCATACGGAATCATTCCAAGCAGCTCATTTCCGGAATATCTTGGAACTGCGCCGCCTGTTTTTTCATCAATCATCATTGAAAAAGTACCGCCGGTAAATACAACTAATATTTTTTTCATTCATTTCTCAAATTTTTGTTCACAAAAATAGCTTTTAATCACAATTCTTAAAAAATTTCATTTAATACAATTTTTACAAGTATAAAGTGACTTGCAGAGTAATTTATGAAAGATTATTTTTAGTGCAAGTATAATTAAGAAAGGTGCAATTATGTTAATGGTAGAAGATGTTGATTTAACTCCCAATCCACATGCATTAAAATTTATTTTGAATGAAAAATTATTAAACTTAGAAACACGACAGTACGCTGATAAATTATCCGCCCAAAATGATCCTTTTGCAAAGGGTATTTTTGATATTGATGGAGTTGTTTCGGTTTTTTATATGGATAAATTTGTAACGATTGAAAAATCAACAGAAAATAATTGGGGACAAATACAAAGACCATTTATTAATTTTTTAAAAAACTTTGATAAGAATCTTATCCCAGCTGAAAAAGAAATTGTTGTAACCGATGAAGAATCAAATGAGCTGCTTAAACAAATAAACAAGCTGCTTGATCAAAAAGTTAGACCGGCATTAGCAGGTGACGGTGGCGGTTTAGAAGTTTTAGGTTTGGAGGGCTACACTGTTAAAATAAGATATCAGGGTGCATGCGGAAGCTGCCCTAGTTCTATCAGCGGAACATTAACTGCGATAGAAGGCTTATTAAAACGTGATGTTAATCCGGCTATAAATGTAATTCCAGCATAGATTTTTTAAATCAAATTAATTAAGGCTGCTTAAGTTGGCAGCCTTTTTTATTTATAAGTAAGTAGGCATGCCAGAAACAAATTTTTATTCTGAAGAAATAATTTCAGATATTAAAATAGCTGCTCTCGCTTCATCAAAAGGAATAAAAAAAATATTTCTTAATCCAAAGCCGGATCTCCAGGAAAAAACTTTTGCTACAAAATTGCGAAGTGATGATCCATATTTGTTTGGGGTTTTTAATCAACTGCGGGAATATTTTTCCGGGATACGTAAACATTTTAATGTGCCGCTTGATATTGAGGGTTCTGAATTTCAAAAAAAAGTCTGGAATGAATTGCAGAATATTCCTTACGGAAAAACCATTAGCTATAAATCGTTATCAGAAAAACTTGGGGATGTAAAGGCAATACGTGCTGTTGGAAAAGCAAACGGTCAAAATCCGGTAGCGATAATAATTCCATGTCATCGTGTTATTGGTACAGATGGAAGTTTGGTTGGTTATGCCGGAGGATTAGCAATAAAAGAAAAACTCCTTCATTTAGAAGGAGCATTAAATCCAGAACTGTTTGATTAATGAAAGATCAAACAAATAAAATTATTTTATATCTGTTACTTTGCTTATATCAGCAAGTTTAACAAATTTCTCGTTGAACTTGTATGCACCACCATCGGTTTTCATGCTTTTAATAACCTTAACTGTTACGCCTTCAACTTTTTTCTTGCCTTTTGCTTTATCCGCAAAACTTTGAACTTTTGCCATCTTTTTAATCCTAAAATTTTGAGGTGTAAATATATATCATTATGGCCTTAAAGAAAAGAATTTAAGATGAATGTATTCTGTAAGGTTTAGCTTGTGAATTTTTCATTTTTTGTTAGTTTTGGGCTTTAATTTTTCAATTTCCGGTAAATATGGCATCTGTAGAAGGCACAATAAATTACATTTCTAAATTTCCTGATATTAAATCAAAGGTTTTAGGTAAAACCGGTTATCATGCATCAATCTGCGGATTCGGTAGTTACCGTATTGATGATGGAATTCCCCAGCATAAACTGGCGTTGGAAAAAGCGTTTCTTTCTGGAATAAACGTAATTGATACTTCCTCAAATTATTCTGATGGCGGAAGCGAAATTTTAATTGGCAAAGTTTTAAATAATCTGATTGACCAAAACCAAATTCTAAGAGATGAAATAATTTTAGTATCTAAAGGCGGATATTTACAAGGAACGAATATAAAACAAGCAATGCATAGAGAACAAGCTGGTAAAGCATTTAAAGATATTGTTAAATGCAGCCCGGATCTGTGGCATTGCATAAGTCCGGATTTTTTAGAAAATCAAATCTCTCTTTCGCTTGAAAGATTAAAGTTGTATAAAATTGATGTTTATCTGCTGCATAATCCGGAGTACTTTTTAACCTACTCAGTTATTTCTGATCCCGAAAGACGGGAGCGTGAATACTACCGGCGAATTAAAGATGCATTTATTTTTTTGGAAAGCGAAGTATCAAAGGGACTAATTTCTTATTACGGAATTTCATCAAACACATTTGCAGAACAACAATCAAAACAAAATTTTACTTCATTAGAAAAAATTATTGCAATTGCAAATGAAATTTCTGAAAACAATCATTTTGCTGTTGTTCAATTTCCAATGAACATAATTGAAGCGGGTGGAATGATTAATCTAAATCAGCAAAACCAGACAAAAACTTTTTTACAATTTGCCGGTGAAAATAATATTGGTGTGCTGGTAAATCGTCCGTTAAATGCCATTAGTAAAAATTCATTAATAAGATTATCTGATTACCCTGTAACAGAGGATAGAAATGAAAATGAAATTTTTAGTTTGATTGATGATCTGGGGAAACAGGAATCAAATCTCATTGAAAAATATATTAATTACATTGGGCTAAGTGCTAGCGAGAAAAAGAATGTGATTGAATGTGTTTCAATTTCAACAATCTTAAAAACTAATTATAGAAAGTTTGATAACCCGGGCAATTTCAATGAGATTAAAAGTACTTACTTAATTCCACGGGCAAACTTTGCAATAAATGAAATTGGTAAACATTATTCTGATGATGAAAATCTTATTCGTGCTTTAAGAAATTATGCTGTAACAACAAACATTCTTTTAGATTCTATATTTAGCGATTTAGCCACGAAAAAAAATCTTGAAAATGAGAAATTTCATTCCGCAATAGATAAATTTGCAAATAGTGAACAGCAAAAATTATCGCTTTCCCAAAAGGCTATACTATTAATTAATAGTGTACCCGAAGTTACATCAACCTTAGTAGGAATGAAAAACGTACTTTATGTGGAAGATGTACAAAAATCAATAAAAAGTGATTTTGTTGAAAAGTACCTTGATTTTTGGCACAGTAATCGCTCATTTAGTTAGCAGATTTATGAATCTTAAATAAATCGATGTACTCTAACAAAGTGTAATAATAAAAATTTAGTAATTATCAAATATTTCTTTTCATTGTTTATTTAATATTTATTGATTAGGTTTTACAACAAATTTTTGGTTAAATAATGTTTTTACTCGCAACAATCATATTACTTTCGTATTTAGTCGGATCAATTCCAACAAGTATAATTATAAGCAAACTGTCTCATGGTATAGATATCCGTGAGCATGGAAGTGGTAATGCAGGCGGTACAAATGTTATGCGCGTGTTGGGTTGGAAGAAAGGTTTGCTTGTAATAATTCTTGATGCACTTAAAGGCGCTTTTGCTGTAGTTGTAATTGCAAGATTACATTATGGCGGTCTTCCGTTCCAAAACGTTTCTCCATTCGATGATTTTACTCTGGTTCAAATTATTGCCGGAATTGCTGCGGTTATTGGTCATATCTGGACTGTGTTTGCTGGCTTCCGCGGAGGAAAAGGAATTGCTACTGCTCTTGGTATGTTAATAATGATTATTACTGTTGATATGCTTGTTGCAGTTGGAATTTTTATCCTTGTTGTTTCAATATCCAGATATGTTTCTCTTGGTTCGATACTGGCAGCACTGTCAATTCCACTTACTCTAATTTTTAGAGAAAATATTCTGCACGATCATATACAGAGTTACGGAACTATTCTTCCTTTTGTTGCCGCGGTTTCTTTACTTGTAGTTTACACTCATCGTAAAAACGTTATGCGATTGATTAACGGAACAGAAAGTAAAATAAGCTTTAAGAAAAAGAAATAATGAAAATTTCTGTACTGGGTGCTGGCGGCTGGGGAACAACTCTCGGTATTCTGCTCCACTACAATGGTCACCAGGTAACCCTTTGGGAATACAAAAAAGACTATGTAAAAGAGTTAATTAAAAAAAGGATTAACTCACTTTATCTTCCAGGTGTTCACATTCCAGAAGAAATAAAAATTACACACGATTTAAAAGAATCTGTTTATCAAAAAAATTTGATTGTGCTGGCAGTACCTTCACAATTTTTGCGTTCCGTTATTGAAGATATCAGTTATCAGGACATAAAAAATTCTATACTTGTAAGTGTTGCTAAAGGAATTGAGAACAAACATTTAATGACGATGTCTCAAATGTTGAAAGATGTTCATCCTCATTTAAGCGATGAACAGATTGGAGCTTTGTCAGGTCCTTCACACGCTGAAGAAGTTAGTAAAAGAATTCCAACCGCTGTTGTTGCTGCATCAACTGAACACGATACCTCAAAATCTATACAGGCAGCGTTTATGAATTCTTATTTTAGAGTTTACTCTACTACAGATATTCTTGGTGTTGAACTTGGAGGCGCATTTAAAAATGTTATCGCTATCGGTGCAGGAATTATTGATGGAGCAGGATTTGGCGATAATACAAAAGCCGCAATTATGACTCGAGGTGTTGCAGAAATTTCCCGGCTTGGTTTAGCGATGGGTGCACGTCCCGAAACTTTTGCAGGACTTTCAGGAATGGGCGATTTGATCGTTACTTGTATGAGTAAACATAGTCGTAATCGTTATGTAGGTGAACAAATTGGTAAGGGAAAAACTCTTAAAGAAGTTTTAAAAAGTATGGATATGGTTGCAGAAGGTGTTGAAACAAGTCGTTCTGCTTCTAAACTTGCTAAAAAAAATAATGTTGAAGTTCCGATTACAACTGAAGTTTATAAGATTTTATTTGAGGATAAAGATCCGGTTAAAGCTACAACCGATCTTATGACCCGCGATATGAAAACCGAAAGACATTAAATATAATGGCACACTGATCTAACTGATGTAACGGATTAAAACTGATTTTAAAATCTGTTCATATCTGTTTAATCAGTTCAATCCGCGTTCTATTGCCATTATCTTATTCAGTAACTCTTCCTCCGGGTAAAGAAATACCTTTTATCTTTCTGAAGATAGAAACGGCATAAGAGTCCGTCATTCCTGAAATAAAATCTATAACTCTTAATAGTCTTTGATAAAGTTCGGGATTGTTTTTTTCTCCAAAGAAAAATCTTTTGGGAATAAGATTTATGATTGCGCGGTACTT